>WYBG01000505.1 GCA_011526015.1 Deltaproteobacteria bacterium
ATACGACAAAATAATTCATGTACAAAATCAACAGTAGTCATGCGACATCTCCTCGATTTAATGACTTGTTATCAAGAAGTTATGAATGCCGCATGAAATTTCCAAAAACTAGCACCAATGGTTAATAGGAAGAGAATTATGCAATATTTTTCAATATTGGTAATTTTTCCGATCATACGACTCCCCTCTGAAATTGTGCGTAGTTAACGGATATTGGTTTACTTTTGACGCCATATCAAACCGTCGAAGGCTTAGGCCGTTAAAATATAATAATCACTTTAAACGCCGTTATCAAAATACTGCACCGGCCCCTTCCACAAATCATTATTCAAACCGGCCTCCCGGTAGCGCCCGCCGGTATACTCCGCAATCACCTTCCGCCAAAAACGTTGCGCCGGTATATTCGCTTCGATTTCCTGAACCTCCCATTTTCCGCGGAATAAATCGAAGATGCAAAACGCGGCCGCCTTGCCAATACCCTGTCGCCGGTATTTGCGCATGATGAAAAATTCCGCAATTGCCCATTCATTCTCCGGCAAATAAGTATGCCGATTGACCAGCACAAAACCGGCGAGCTTGCCATCCACGCGAACAATGAAAGGATGGCGGTCTTTTTCTTTCCAATAATGATCGAGATACGAGTAACCGAAACAACCGTTTGAATCGAGATCGCTGTTCTCGAATTCCGAGAAATCGTATTGGTACAATTCCATCATCCGCCGGATAAGGGATTTGTCATCAATTGAGGCAGGGGAGACTTCGATCTTCACGGAAAGCGCCATTTGAATAATTGCCAATCATTTTCAATCATTTTTCATGAATCCAAGTTCTGCGCGAACGCGCTGGAGCAGTTGGTAGGTTATGTTTTCTTCATCCAGCATGGCATCCCAAGTTTCGCGCTGGCGGAGATCAAACCAGCCGAGTTCCTGAATGGTTTGGTGGCCATCGCCATCCACTTCCGGCTCGCATCCCGGGCGCGCCGCGCCCTCCCGAACGCGACACAAATATGTTCGAAGCCGGTTATAACTGCCCTCCGGAATATCCGGGGCTTCGAACAAGAAACGAATGACCTCGACGCGAAGATGCGTCTCTTCCAACACCTCGCGCTCCACACACTGTTCCTCGGTTTCGCCCGGCTCGCGTCCGCCGCCCGGGAAAAGCCAAAAGATTTCCCCGGTTGGCCTGTCGTGCACTTTGAGCAATAGGAGATGATCGTCCTGCACGATGGCAGCCTGGTAGCGAATCGTGCGGTTCATAATCGCTTCAGCAACGCCGGCAAAAATTTGTCATGATCAGCAATCAATTCCGGAACCTTGTCTGGTAAATTTGCCCAGAAAAACTCAAATATAATAGGTTTAGCCGCGCCATCCGAGGGATCATTTTCACTGTGCCGCCATGTTGTTGGTGGATCGCCGGCATACGGCAAATGATAGAAATAGCGATGATGGATTTCGTCACGATGGAAATCCGCCATATCGCGGATCTGTTCGCCAAGAAAATAAACTTTGGTAAAATCCGATAAGCCGGTTTCCTCATAGGCTTCACGTAAAACCGCATCATCCGGATACTCGCCCGCTTGAACAGTACCGGCAGGCACTTGAATGCCCGCTTTGGGAAAATCAACATGGCGAAAAACCAGCAGGCGATAGCCGTGCGTGATGTAGGCGAAGACTTTCTGTACCAGGACGGGCATAAATTTCTGTTTCGTATGAATCCCTCAGAGCCGTTAAATGATCCCATCATATCGCATCAACAAATCCGTATCCGAGTTGTTTCCCCAGGTTTATATACCAATACTCTCTTTCCGTGGCGTTGCCTTTTGCATCATAAAAGACCGCCTTCTTTTGCTGCGGCGCATCCATGGGCGCATATCCCAGGCGCTGGTACAAAGCCAGCGCGCGAGGATTATCGACAGGATCAACGCCAACGTGCATCACTTTGTGACCAAATGCCAGTGCTAACTCTTCCATGCGCGCAATCATAATGGTTCCCATGCCCATGGAGCGAAAGCGCTGCGCCACGTGCAGATCGCTGATCTTCGGGATATGCGACTTGGGCGAACCTTGCGCGGGCTGGCGCAGGAACAGCATGACAAACCCACGTATTTCGTTATCCTGTTCATAGACCAGAAACCGGATGCCCTCGCCATCGGCCTCGCTGAGATAGCGATGAAGTTGGGTGGGGGCGTTGCGGAGTTTGGTCAATTCGCTTGTGTCTGATTCGGTGTATCCGTCAAGATGTAGTTCGCCGGGCGGATACACTTAAACAGCCATAATTTCATATCATATTCTCCCAAATGCCTCGCCTTATCATTCCCGGCTATATTTGATTTATTTCTTCCGTGAAGACCTTTTCAATTTGCCAGAAGGTAACTACCCCCGGTTTCCCGGTCAATCACACAAAAGTAGTAATTTTACATATTGCGGAGAGGAAGCAGGGCTGTTTCCTTACCCTCGCTCTTCTTTATATTGCATTATCTACTGCAATTCAGCGCCAGCAACATCAAATCGAATGCCAAAAACCCTGGCTGGCTAATAATAGCATGTTTATTAACACTTTAGAAAGCAAACCCCCAAATTAATTGGTAATCGAAAACAAGCCAAAATTCGCCAGATTTAGCGAATAAAATAAAGCCGGCTTGTTTTTAAAAGAGTTAAGGTCGCTAAATGTGGAGGGGATAATGGGTATAAACGATATGATTTTAAAAAATCATTTTACATTACCTCTGTTTCAGGTTCCTGTTCTGCACTTTCCTAAATGCAGAGACGAGTTTGTGTGGAAAATTCTCAAATGCCAGGCTATGAGTTTACAACTGCTAAACTATAATCACCTGAACTTTTTCGGAAAATTGCCATGCTGGTAATCCGCCGGGATCAAATACAGGCGGTATAATGCGAGTAATCCGAATACGGCAAGGAAGAGCGCGGTCCATCCGAAGGCGCTGAGCAGGCCAAAGCCGTCTGCGACGATGCCGAATACCGGCAGCATGACGATCTGGGTGACCTGTTGCAAGAAAGATTTCATGGACAGCACCGTGGCGCGGTGATGGCTGTAGGTGACCCGGTTGACCATATCGTTCACCGCAATCGGTTGCAGGGAACGCGAAATCTGAAAAACGGCCGGGATGATTAACGCCGCAATAATTCCCACGGAAAATCCGGCCATCGCTGAAAAAGTTCCGCAGATCAACAGCAGCACCATCAGTATCGTGGCCAAATCGCCCAGCTTGCGGATCAGTTTGTAGGCGTAATGGGAGGTTAGCGCCGCCGCCAGGTTGTATCCCGCAAACGCAATCCCAAAATAACTTACCGGCACCTGCCAGATTTCCCAATAGGGATTCAAGGTGTGAAAGCTCAGCTTCATCCCCAGGGCCCCGATCATGGAAAACGCAATGGTATAGCGCACGATGCGATGTTTCCAGATGTAGCGAAGCGCCTTCCAGGTGTACCACAGCGCCGGCTTGCCGGGCCGCCTGCCTTCCTCCATAACCGGCGCTTCGGTGAGCAGGAGAAAGTTAACGAAATTGAGCGCGATGAAGACGCCGGTCAGCATAATGGCCAGCCGGAAACCGAACCAGGCGGCGATCAATCCCCCGGCAACGTTCATGGGCACCGCGGTGAGGTAGCTGATGGTCTGGTAGCGCCCTAACACCTGTTGGTACTCCGCTTCGCGGTTCAGGGCTTTCAGGGAATCGAACAGCAGCGCTGAATCCGCCCCGGAGCGGAAGGCAAGGCCAATGCCGAAAAATGCCTGGCTGATGATTACCTGGGCAAAGTTTGCGGCGACGGCAAATATAGTGATCCCAATGATAACCAATAGCGAGCCTGCTAAAAGGGTCCGTTTCCTTCCCATCCGGTCGGCAAAAACCCCGCTGGGCACTTCGAACAGAACAATCGCGGCTGCGAAAACCGATTCGCCGACCATCACCTGGGTTAGCGAGAGGCCGACTTCCTGCATTTGAAAAATGACCAGGATCGGCGCCCACAGCGCGGAAAGCCCCAGCAGCAGTTGATGGGTGTAAAATACCCGGATGTTGCGGGCGAGTTTTTCGGGAGGGATCATCTAAAAACACCGGCACGTTGCTTTACTTGAGACGCTCAAAATCTGAAGCGGTTCACCTGACAAAATTCACATTTTCTGCCCTAAGATAACAAAGCGGCGCATGAAATCAATAATGGTAAAAAAATGAAAGGGCCATACGCTTGCCGGGCGCTACGGCTCAGTTCTCGATTGGCGGGAGCCGGGGATTAAAACGATACGAAATACCGATTTATGAGATCGCCGCGCTGGAAAACGGCGTCTGGCCGCACCCGGTCAAATGACCCTGTTTCAGACCGGGGTTCCGGAATTTTACCGGAAATCAGCCGCGAAGAATATTTCCAATCGATTTTACAACTCCCGGCATCCCTCCAATCCGGATGCCAATCCCTGGTGGGAAGAAAATATCATGATCTATCCGGCGAGTTATGATTTTCCCCCCGGCAAAGTGGATTTGAACGGTTCTGGGTATTAGCCGGCTCAACTCGCCTTTACAGGAATTATTGCAAATTGAAGTTGTTTTTTTAAGAAAATAACCCCGGCAAGGCGTACCCACTGCCGGGGTTTTCCAGTTCAAATCGCCCCCCCTGCCTCACATATCGAAGAAAATTCTCCGAGCGTTATAGCACCCGCTCACTTCAACAACAACAGCTTCCGGTCCGCCACAAACTTCCCCGCCCGCATGCGCAGGAAATAGATGCCCGAGGGCAGCATTTGCCCCTGCTCGCTGTCGCCGTTCCAGGTGAGCCGGTATTTGCCCGCCTCCTGCCGTTGGTTCGCCAATACCCGGATTTTTTGCCCTAAGACGTTGTAAACCATAATTTCCACCTGTACCGTTTCAGGTAACTGATAATGGATTTCCGTGCCGGCGTTGAAGGGGTTGGGGTAATTCGCAATCGCGTATTCGCTGGGCAATTCCTCCACGGTCAGCAGGTTTTCGGAGAGATCCAGGTAAGGCAGCAAGTCGGTAAAGGTTCGCGCGGCGGCTATGGCGCTGAATTTCAGGGAGAGGCCGGGATCGGCGCCGGGTGTTCCTGCTACTTTGAATTGCAGGTTCAAAATGTTCACCGCTCCGCCGGCGCCCTGCGGGCAGGCGTGGGCGGCAATCAGTTTTCCATTCCCGGTTTCGGCGGTGTTTACCACCGGGTTATCAAAGCCCGCCGCGCTGCCGCCGCGGTAGCCTTCAAACTGCAATACTGAGGGATTCCATTCCAGGGTAACCGTGTAGCTGCCTAATTGCTCTTGCAGGGTTCCCATATCCACTACCAACGGAATCTCGATGGTTTGCCCGGTGAGAAGTTGAGCGTTTGTGGGGGCTGCGGAGGCGCGAATGGTCGCGCCCATTTTGTTCAACCTAACCCCAGGGGCAGGAGCAGTCGGTAGAGACGTTGCACGCAACGTCTCAGGCGCAGGGGCAGGCAGGCATACCGGCTGCCCCACCGGGAAGGGCACCGGGAAACCGGCTTCCCAACTGAGGGTGATCAGCGCGTCGGTGGAGTTGGTGAGGTTATCCTCGTTCACATCCCCAAAGCCGATGGCGATGCGGTCTAAGAAAGGCGGCGGAAGGGCAAGGCCGGCATCGTAGGAAAGCATAATCAAACCATATAAATTGCTCCGGAATATGAGGATTCAGGGTCCGTTTCTTTGCTGTACCATTTGATCACTCCCCCCGCGCCGGATGCGCCACCCGCGGGTCCGCCGGAGGCGGATCCAAACGCGTCTGGTAGGGGGCGCCGCTGCGCATGGCTTCCGCCATTTCATCGTAGATTTCTAAAATAACCCGTTTGGTGCGGTATTCCCCGTATTTCTGCTGGTCTTTGCGTTTGACGATGGGAAAGGTTTCCATAATATATTCCACCGCCGCCCGCGGGGTGGGAAAGTATTGCAGCAGCTCCGGCGAACCCTGCTCCTGCCACTCCTGCTCCGCGCCTAAGTAGAGGTGGAAATAAGCGGCATCCAACTCGCAGCGCAGCAAAAAACGCCGCTCCTCATCCCATTTAAACGGCGGGCCTTCATAACCGCAGTCTTTGGCGAAGGGTTCCAAATCCCAGGCGGTATAGGTCAATTCGAGCATACGATGAAGAACGAAATCTTCCATGTTCTTTTCAGGATATTCCCAACTAGGATGATTGAATGTTGATGGTGGCAAAACTGGGATCTGTCGAAGGTAGTTCATAGTTAGATGCGTACCACCCATCTTTTGACGAACACAGTAATCAGCGGGAAAAGAAGAAAGAATTGGCGTCAGTAGCCACGGTTTATCGGCACCGATTAAGGCTAGTGGCAGAGTATTGCTCATTCCTTCAAATGGAATTACAGCAAAAATCATTGATCGTTCGTTAGTGGAATTCGTTATGTCTCGCCAACCAATCAACCATTCTCTTTTCCAGTCTGATCTGATTCGATCAAGAACAGCTCTTTTATCTACGAAGTAACGAGGTATTACTATATCATATGGATCATTTCGATCTGGTGTTGATTCCTTATCTATATTATTCTTGTCGAATGAGATCCAACGGTGGTCGAAGTGATGAATCATTTTTGCTTCATAGAGACGCAGCTTTGAGTCAGTGTAGCTTGCCATGGAAACTGGTCTAAGTGCCTCAGCTTGGTGAGACATATGGATTACTTCACGATAGGAAAAATCCCAATTGTCTTTGGCAAGTTTAACCTCATTCGATAAAACAGGTATACGGTGCTGGATTGTCTTTAATAATTCGGCATCAGAGCGAGAACGGAAAATTGGGCAGGTGCGGGTGTTGGGGTTCAGCAGGGCAATATCCTCCGCGGTCAGGGTAAAGTGCCGTTCCGTTTCCCGCAGATCGGCAACCTCATGGGCAAAAAAGACAAAATCCGCCCCGCTCCCCTCCTCCGAGGGGACAGGTTTTCGCAGGCGTTTTTTGCCGTTCATGGTCAGCAAACAAAATTTGTAACTGCGGTGCACCTCCACAAAAATTCCTTTGCGATTCTCAAAATCATAAAGGCTGGTCAGGGTGCCGGTTTCCATCAAATCCTGGAAGAAGAACTTGGTGGTATCATCCGTGGCGATGCCGGAGGGCACGATGCACCCAACTGCGCCGCGGGTATTGATTAGATTACGTTTTAACTCGGCAAAGACCGCGTAGGTATTCACGTCGCCCCGCCCGCACAGTGGATAAAGAGCGGTATCGCGCACCAGGGTACTTTCTCCTTCCGCTTTGCGGCGGTCTTCTAAAAACGCCGCATAAACCGCCGGGTCTTCCTGCGCCAGGGCTTCAATCATCCGGCGGCGGGCGGCGGCGTTGGGGGCGTTGGCAATCTCCGGGCGGCGTTCGGCAAACCACTCTTTTTCTTGCAGTTTAATGCGTTCCCAGGGCGGGTTGCCCAGCACCACGTCAAAACCGCCGTTCCAACTGGTGTGTTCATTGTCCGGTTTTTCAACATCCCCCCCGGCCCCTGCCGCATACCCGGCACAGGCTCTTCCAAGGGGGGTGAATACGTCCGGGAATGCTAAGTGCCAGTGGAAGAACCGGTATTGTTCGGCCAGGCGCTGAATTTCTTCCTTCATCCATTTGGGAAGCGAGAAGGGGTTTTCTCTAAGTTGCGGTACACTTCCTCGGTAATCGGGTAGGGCAGCCCTGAATTCCTGCCATTCCCCGGTTCATCCGAGGAATCTATTATTTGTGGATTCCCGCCTTCGCGGGAATGACCGGCAGGAATCGCAGGAGTTTTCTTCCAGACAAACGCCGTGCACCAGGCGTCGGCGCGGAGACGGTTGTATTCGTAGCCCTGGGAGCGGATCATTTCCCGGTAGCGGCGCTGCTTTTCCTCGATGCCCTCGATGGTGCTGTCGTCAATAGCCTCGAGGTTCAGCAGGGCGGCAGCCTGGTCGCCTAAGCGCATCCAGGGCTGCCCGGCGGCGTCAAAGAAGGATAGCTGGCGGGTTTCCCGCTCCTTTTTGTTCTGTTTCTTGTATTCGCTGCACAACTTTTTGTCGTCGCCTTCGATCGGTTTAAAGGCGTCATCGGGAATACCCTTATCCAGCAGCGCCGGGGTGGCGCCCAACAGGCTATTGCCGCACTGGATACGGTGATCCAGGAAGGAGAGGGGTTTGCCGGGCTCCAGGGCTTCCATCCACAATCCCACCTTGCACAGCTCCACCGCCATTTCGTTAATATCCACCCCGTAAATACAATGGCCGATCACGTCCCGCAAGGCGCTGCGCAGCGCCTCCGGGGGCGGCTCGCCTTCCCCGCTGCGGATGGCGGCCAGGCGGTGGGCCAGGCGGTGAGCGGCGGCAATCAAAAAGTGCCCGCTGCCGCAGGCGGGATCGCAAATTTTCAGATCGAGGATCGCCTGCTCCGGATCGGGTTGCTTTGCCGCTTCTTCCAGCACCGGGTCCAGCGCGGAATCTAACAGACACTGGATCAGGCTCGCCGGGGTATAGTAACTGCCGGTGGTTTTGCGCTCGTGCCCCCCGGCGGTTTTCAGCTCGAACACTCCGGCGCTAATATCTAATTCCGGGTGCAGTTCTAACAGGGATTCATACACGCTGCCTAATTCCTCGGAACCGAGGTTTTTATAATCCACCGGGCGGCGGGTGTTGCCCTCGGTAATAAAGGCCAGGGAGCGCAGCGCATCTAACAAAAAGCGGTTGCCGAGCTCCTGGAATTCTATATCGGCAATCGCTCTTTCTGAAAACAGGAAACTGCCCAGCGCCGGCAGGGCCAGTTCCGGGCAGCCGCTATCGCTGCCCAACTTGTGCATCACCAACCGCAGGCTGTGGAAAAGGTCGCTGTGGCGGCTGCCGCGCTGTTTATAGGCTAAACGCCGCAGCCGGGCGGTGGAGTAAAAACGGGTGTAGGTTTCTTTCGCTTCCGTGCCGGCGTCCGGTTTCAGCAGCAACTGGCGGTCTTCCGCCACAAACAGGAAGATCAGGCGGTACACCATTCGCAGAAGCTGGCGATAGAATTCCTGCTTATCCAGCTCCCCGCTACGCAAAGCTTGCTTGAGGGCCTGGTTGGAGGGATGGGATATAAACCCTTTTCCCAGGGCGGCAATCGCTTCTTCCACTCCTTTGCGAAGCTGGTCTAATGCCCGGGCGCCCTGCTCCCGGGCGGAATTCGACCATTTCTCCAGCCAGGATTCTTCCGGTCGCTCCGCCTCCACCCGCGACTGGTGGCAGAGCAGCCAGAGCAGCACAAAATCGGCATACACCTCGCCTTGCATCATCGCCTCCAGGTCGAATTCCACGTAAGCCTGGCGGGTGAGGCTGAGGTTGTCGCGCAGGATGCGCAGCTTCAGGCCGTTGGAGACCAGCCCCCAGAGATATTCGTCGGAGCGGTTGAGGAATTCCTGCGCCATGCTGTGGGGGCTGCTGCGCGCCGCCCCGCTGACCCCGGGCATGCGTTTATCCATATCTACCCCGCAGCCTACCAGGTGGATAGGGGTTTTTTGCCAGAAGTGCGAAATGGGATAGCTGCGGTTTTCGATTTCAATAGCGCGGCTGAGGGGCAAACGGCCATAATCCAGTTCCCGGAACAACGGCAGCAGCCAGCGCTCCCGGGTCAGGGAGGTGGCGGGATCATCCTTTGCTAATTTCTCACGTTGTTCCCGGAAAGAAAGCCAGGCGCCCTGCAAGCGGTTCCAGGCGCGGTTCACCGCCTCATTGATCTTTTCCCCGCCCACTAAGTGATAGGACTCCGGCGTCAAACCTTCCAGGCCGCTGTCCCCGCTGACGATCCGCTGGAGCAAATCCGGGGGGAGGATCGCTCCTTCCACGTGGATGGTGGTAAAAATGTCGCGCTGTTTGATTTGCATAGTGATTGATTCGTCGGTTTTTCTGAAAAATGTCCTTCGTGTCATTCCCAGATGTTGCCCGACAAAACTTGTCCCCGAATGGAGTAATCGGGGAACATTCGGGCATGACATCGGCGACCCTGTCATTCCCGCATGTAGTTAGCGGGAATCCATTCTTTCTTGGGCGTATGGATGCCCGATTAATACATTCGGGCATGACATTCGGCGTTTCTTTCATTCCCGCATGTTGCCCGACAAAAACATTCGGGCACAAGCTTTAGCGGGAATCTATTCTCACGAACCGGTGGATGCCCGATAAAACTTGCCCCCGAACGGAGTAATCGGGGAAGATTCGGGCATGACACTGCATACGGCTTGTCATTCCCGCGTGCTTTTGGCGGGAATCCAACTACTCAAAGTGTTATGGATGCCCGATAAAACTTGTCCCCGAATGGTGTAATCGGGGAACATTCGGGCATGGCACGTTAACCACTTTAAAAAGATATTAAAGACCTATACCGGCAAATAGACATAGATCCCCAGCACATCCGGCGGCAGCACCGGTTCAATCCGGTAACTAACGCCTTTGATACGGGAGGCCTGCCGCACCCGTTGGTGGGCCTCCAATAACTCCGCACCTTTTTGACGAACGGCGGTTTCCAGATGCGGCCTGAGGTTGTCAAAATGCTCGATGACTTGCTGAATAAAATGGGAAGCCTGCTCCGGCAATACATTGGCCTCCGGCTGAATATCCAATAGCGCTTCTGATTGTTCACTGTTCAACCATTCCGGATTTTGGGGGGAGCCGGAAAAGGCCATTAACTGGCAATCTTCCGCTAACAGCGTTTTTTCGGATTGCCCCTGCAGGGTAATAATGTGAAAGCGGAAGCGAGTTAACAGCAGCGTGGTTCGGCGCTGGATTTTTCCAGCGCGAATGACGCCGCAGCGGCGGGCAATACCTCCGGCAACGGGATCCAGGGCGGTATCCAATACATAGGCTGCCAGGTTTTCTACCAGGGGATGAGTGCGGTTAAGGTAGAGAACGTTCTCCTTGACCGGGAGGTCAAAGCGCGCTTTAAACTTGTGGTAATTGCCCAGGGTATCGCGCAGGGCAGTTGGCGCTTCGCTTAAGTCCACATTTAATAATTTGCCGTTGGAAATGGCCGCACCGTGGGCTCGAAGCGCTTCTTGCACGAATTCCGCAACGTTGATCCCGGAACCGATTGCCTGGCGGGTGGCCTGCAGCTCCCGGTTCACCTCATCCACCTTAATGCCCGCCTGGGCAAACATGGTGCGGGAACGTTTCTCGCGGTCATGGATAACGTCCCACTCTTTATGAAAAGCCTCTTTCTGGGGAGCAAACAACTCTTCGAAGCCCGGTAGATACAATTGGGTATCCGCGCCGCCTTTTTCGCGCAGGAGCAACCCCTCAAAGATCGCTTCGATTACCTGGTCGGTATTGGCGGGAACCGGCACGGAAACGCCCAACGAGCTGCGGATGGTTTTATGTTTTTTGAGCAGAACGTCCAGCACCACCCCGTCGATCTGGTTATCGATGCCGTAGTAGGTAATCACGGCTACTTTTTCTTCCGGCTGCCCGAAGCGATCCACCCGGCCTTCCCGCTGTTCGTGGCGGGTGGGATTCCAGGAGAGATCATAATGCATCACCGCGTTAAAATGCTCCTGCAAGTTAATGCCTTCGCTCAGGCAATCGGTACACACCAGTACATGCTGGGATGATTTACCCAGTTGCTCCACCCGGGTTTCCCGCTCCGCCGGCGGCAGGAGGCCGGTAATCCCCATCACCTCCACCGATTTGGGCAAAGCTTCCCGCAAGGCGGCGGAAACGTATTCTACCGTGGGAATGAAACGGCAAAAAACTATCGGTTGAAATCCTTCCTGCACCAGCTCTTTTACAATTTTGACCGCTTTTTGCAATTTGAAGTCCTTCTCTCCTTGCAGCCGCTCCGCTTCCCGCGCCATCTCTAAAAGCCGACGGCGGTTCTGGGATTCATCCCCGGCTATGTCGCCAACGTCGCTTCCCGGGATCATATCCATACCTTCGGAGGAATCCTGATCCATTAAATCCAGAACGGTGCTGCGGCCGATTTCATCCGCTTCTTCGGCATTGTCGGTATCCGCCCCGGCGGCCCGGGTGCGCAGGGTTGCCGCAGCAGCGGCCGGGCTGGAAGCCAGGGACCGCAACAACGCCAGCGCCGACCACCATTTTACCCGTTGTCGAAAGGTGTTTTGAGAGGTATCTTTTACTGTCTCCCGGGCGTAGCGCAAGACCCGTTCAAAAAAACGGCGGTAATCATCAGAGAGCTTATAGGTTTCATCGGAGGGAATGCGTTCCGGAAAGCGGGTATTCTCTCCCAGGTAGGCCCGGATATCGCCCCGTTTGCGCTGCACAAAATACTGGGCAACTTCCCGGCGGAGATGCTCCTGTTCCTTGCCGGTGAGGTCCGGGGGAAGATTGGCAAATTCGGATTTCAAAAACGCCAACAGGGAACGGAACGCTTCTTCTTTTCCGCTGTGCGGAGTAGCGGTTACCAGGATCAGATGACGATTGGGATTAGCAGCCAGGCCGGATACCAACTGATGGCGTTGATGGCGTCCCCGGCCTTTTTCGGTGGTAAAAGCGCAGGTATGCGCTTCATCGACAATGACCAGGTCCGGGCAGGCGCGCAGGAACTCATCCCGCCGGCGATCCGGTTTAATAAAGTCCATGGAAACCACCACAAAAGGAAAGCGGTCGAAGATGGATTCTCCCATGCGGCAGTGGCGTTCCAATCGGGAGGCGGTGCTGGATAAAACCAGCTCCGCTTCGATATGAAATTTCTCTCTTAATTCCTTTTGCCATTGCTCGGCCAGTTGGGGAGGGCACAAAACTGCCAGCCGCTCCACTTCCCCGCGATCCAGCAATTCCCGGGCAATCAACGCTGCTTCGATGGTTTTTCCGATTCCCACGTCGTCGGCGATGAGAATTCGCACCGGGTCTAATTTGAGCGCCATCAGCAGCGGCGCCAGTTGGTAGGGGCGCGGTTCCGCGGCGATTTTCCCCAGGGAGCGGAAAGGCCCGGCGCTGGAACGAAAACCGATCCGCAGCGCGTCGCGCAAAAATCGGCAGGAACGGTAATCCCCGATCTGGGTGGGATCCGGCAGATCAAAGCTGGCCGGTTCCACAGGCTCCAGCTTGGTCAGGATGCCGGTGATCTCTTCATCGGCGCCCCCTACCGGGCGAACCATCAGAAGCGCCTCCGAGGAACCCGGCAGGACGACCCATTCTCTTTCGCGGGCGCGGATTAATGATCCGACGGAATAATTCATATTCAACCCAAAATCACAAATAATCTGTTTGAAGATTTTGTCTCTCCCGCATGTATCAGCAGGAATTCATGTGCCAGCGGCTATGGATGCCCGACTAAAGCATTCGGGCATGACATCCAGGGACTATGTCATTCCCGCAGGCAGTTAGCGGGAATCCATTCAGTCCCAGGCGTGTGGCTGCCCGATAAAACTTGTCCCCGAATGGTGTAATCGGGGAACATTTGGGCATAATACTGTTGTAGTCTTATGATGTCTCCAACCTGGGGAATTATAATTCCGTGCCCTCCCGGATGATATCCAAATAGGGCTGATACTCATACTGCCGGTCGCGCAGCTTGCCGCTAATTTCCTTTAAAATCCCTGATTTTTCCAGGTTGTTGATAGCCAGGCGCGCGGTGGGCGCTGAGACCCTTAATGCTTCCGCGGCCTGGTTGACGGTAATAAAAGGGAATTGGTATAGTCTATCCAACAATTGGCGGGCGGTATGCGCACCCCGCCCCAATTGCGCTACCCGCTCCTGGTGCGAAATCTGTAAGTTAAAGATGGATCTGGCAGCCTCGGTGGCCTGTTGGGATACCTCAAAGATACCCCGCAGGTAAAACTTTATCCAGCCTTCCCAGTCGCCGTGTTGCCGGATGGCATTAAGCGCCTCGTAATATGCCGGACGGTTTTTTTTAAAGAATAAACTTAAGTAGAGCAAAGGCTTTTCCAACACTTTTTCCTGGCATAACATTAAGGTGATTAACAGGCGCCCAATCCGGCCATTCCCGTCTAAAAAGGGATGAATAGTTTCGAACTGGGCATGGGCGATGCCGGCTTTTATAACCGATGGCATCATATCCGGCGGATGATGAATAAATTTTTCCAAGTTACTCATTAGCTCAAGAATCAGGTGCGGAGGAGGCGGCACAAATTGGGCGTCGCCGGGCCGCGTCCCGCCGATCCAATTTTGAGATTTGCGAAATTCTCCCGGAGAGCGCTGCCCGCCGCGGGTTTCCGCTAACAGAAGATTATGTATTCCCCGTATCAGGCGGATACTGATCGGCAATTTCGCAAGGCGCTCCAACCCCCAATACATGGCCTTCACATAGTTGGAAACCTCTTTGATGTCTTCCCGGGGATGGTCTTCGGAGGATTGCTGTTCGTATTCTAATAATTCCGCTAAGGATGCCTGAGTGCCTTCTATTTGAGAGCTTAAAACCGCTTCTTTACGTACAAACATGTACAGAAACAACTCCTCATTTGGCAACATATAGGTTGCGCCATCTAATCTGCCCAGCGCCCGATTGGCCTTTTCCAGCAGGTGCTGCATTTCGGTATCGAATTGCAAAGGCGGCTCCGGGGGAAGCAGCCTGGGAATAAAGGCGCTAAACCCTTCCGGCCCCTGCTGTTGGACAATAACCTGCCCGGCGCGTTGTGAGGTCTGTTTTAACATTTTTGAAACCTAACCTTGTGTCGTAAACTCGCCTTACTAAGAAAGATTAATGAAATATTCTTTCTTAGTCAATCTTTTAAAGAAAGCAACCTTTCTTACCTTCACAGCAATAATAAATTTGA
>WYBG01000506.1 GCA_011526015.1 Deltaproteobacteria bacterium
AATTGGCAATTATGATGGGAGGTGGATGGGGACCGGTGTCTCTCCCGGCCTTCAAAGCCGCGTGTGCCCCGGCAGACCGGGGCAGGTGGGTTCGACTCCCACGCACCTCCGCTATTATGCATTCCCGATTTCCCCTTGCAATTTCCCGGCTTCGCGCCGTACATTGAGCGCCCAAATTACCAGCGGAGCGAAGTATGTCCTTACAGATCTACAATTCATTGACCCGCCAAAAAGAAGAATTTATTCCCCTTCAGCCCGGGCGGGTGCACATCTACGTCTGCGGGCCCACGGTGTACAGCCACGCCCACATCGGCCACGCCAAAAGCTACATCAGTTTCGACGTGGTGGTGCGCTACTTCCGCTACCTGGGCTACCGGGTGAAGTACGTGCAAAACATCACCGACGTGGGGCACCTGTTAGGCGACGCCGATGAGGGCGAAGACCGCATTCTCAAAAAAGCCCGGGAAGAGCAGTTAGACCCCATGGAGGTGGCGCAGCTTTACACCTGGAGCTATTTCGACGACATGGCGGCGTTAGGCGTGCTGCGCCCGGATATTTCTCCCCACGCCAGCGGACACATTATCGAACAGATCGAACTGGTCAAAATCCTGCTGGAAAAAGGCTATGCCTACGAAAGCAACGGCTCGGTGTACTTCGACGTGCACAAATTCCCCCCATACGGCCAACTGAGCGGGCGCAAGGTGGAAGAGTTGGAAGCCGGGTCGCGGGTGGAGGTGAATCCCGAAAAACGCCACCCCGCGGATTTCGCGCTGTGGAAGAAAGCAGAGCCTAATCACCTGATGAAATGGCCCGGTCCCTGGAGCGTGGGCTATCCCGGCTGGCACATCGAATGCTCGGCGATGTCGATGAAATACTTGGGGGAGACTTTTGACATTCACGGGGGGGGATTGGATAACATCTTTCCCCATCACGAGTGCGAGATTGCCCAGAGCGTGGCCGCCACCGGCAAACCCTTTGCCCGCTACTGGATGCACAACAACATGATCTCCTTGAGCGGGGAGAAGATGAGCAAATCGCTGGGCAACGTGTGGAACATCAAAGACGTAGTAAAGCACTATTCCCCCCTGGCGATCCGTCATTTCATTTTGAGCAGCCATTACCGCAGCCGTTTGGAGTACAGCGAAGAAGCGATGAAAGCCGCCGGGCAGGGTTCGAATCGCCTGCTCAATTCGGTGGAGAAACTGCAGGAGGTCATCCGGGGAGCAAAGGAAATCGAAAATTTTTCCGCTCCGTTCTCTCCCGAAGATTACCGCCAGCGCTTTGAAGAAGCCATGAACGACGATTTCAATACCGCCCGGGCCATGGCCGCCCTGTTCGACCTTGCCAAAGCATTGAACCAGTACCTGGCCGAGACGCCCGCTCTACATAAGCCCTTCCTGGTTGAAATCGGCCAGTTATTCAAAACCCTCGGCCACGAGGTGTTGGGCATCCTGCCGGCGGAAATCGGCGCAGGGGCGGTTTCCGGGGAATTGGTGGAGAAGCTGATCATCCTCAATTTAGACGTGCGCAACCAGCTTCGCAAACAAAAAAACTGGGCCCTGGCCGACCAGGTCCGCAATGAGTTGCAAAAAGCGGGTATCATCCTGGAAGATCGCCCCGATGGAACCACGGGGTGGAGCCGGGAGAGGGTAAAGGATTAGGGTAAAAGGTAAAAGGAAAAAGGTAAACTGAGAGGAGAAGCCGACTTACTTTTCACTTTTTACTTCTTTGTTACTTTTTCCTTCTTCCTTCTCAACATCGATCAGGCGGGTTTTGAGATAGTGGAAACGCTGCAATTCCTCTTCGCTGAGGGTTAGAATAAACGCCAATTCTTCGGTTGTATAGACGGGACATCCGGGTGTTAATTGCAGGGGATCGGTGAGGGCGGAATTGACCAGGCAGATTTCACTGTTGAGACGCTTGCTGTAAATCTTCAGCAAATTTCTCTCTCCCTGGAGCAATTCGTAAAGCTGCACCACCATGTCCGGGTCCGGCAAGGGGTTGGAACGATTGCGCCGGAACAGGGGATGGTTACTTCGACCGGCCAACGCTTTCATGGTTGGCTCCTTCCTCGAGTCAGGTTCACTTCGCCGTTCTTATTCGCCTTCCATGGCCCTGTTTCACCGGTCAAGCCATGGAATATTGCAATATAAATTGCAATTATTCTCTTTGTCAATGGATTTTTACTCTTATGCGTATTTTCTTTAAGATTTAAGTTGTTGAAATAATGAAAATTATATTTTTTTTGAAAATGGCTTAAATGGTTTTGTATATTTTTAACTCATTTATTAACATGGGGTTAAAGTTACCGTTACCGTGGTTGATGCGCACCTTGATCGCGCTGTTCCCCGGGGAAGCTAAATTTTCATAATTCCTTATAGAAATTCTTCTCCGAATATGCGATATTGCGAACTCCGCAAATATTCCCGCGTTCCGGGGATAAGTGCCAGGCGCGGGGCGCATAGCGCATGGCGCCGGGCAAAAAAGAAGGGACAATTTTCTCCACTCTGCGCTTTTCGCGATGTCCCTTGCAAACTGTGCTCGACTAAACACTCAACGTGAGGATCGAGGATCAATGATGAAAAAAATGTCTTTATTGGCAGCATTGCTTGTGCTCCTGGGATTGGCCGGGATCATTTATTCCCAGCAAAAGGAAAAGGGGAAAACTATGGGGGATTTTCACACAGAATGGCAGCAAGTGGACTCTTTGAGCCAGCAAGGGCTTCCCCGCTCGGCCCTGGAAGTGCTGGAGAAAATCTACCGGACGGCGCGAAAAGAGGGCAACTCCGTGCAAATGCTCAAAGTGCTGATGTACCGCACCCGCTTGCAATCCACCTTCGAGGAAGATGCCCTGCTCAAGCAGATTCAAGAGCTGGAAAAGGAGATTGCCGGCAGCGACTTTCCCATGAAACCGGTGCTGCAATCCATGCTCGCGGAATCTTACTGGAGTTATTTCCAGAGCAATATGTATAAAATTTTGGATCGCACCCAGACCGCGGGCTTCAACCAAAAAGACATCGCCACCTGGGACGCGAAAAAGTTCGTGGAAAAAACCATCGCGCTGTACCAGGCTTCTCTAACGGAATCCGGCCGGCTGAAAAGCACTTCCCTGAAGGAGTTCGACCCCATCCTGGTCGCCCAGCCGGGCTCGCGCGCCTTCCGCCCCACCCTTTACGACCTGCTGGCGCACCGGGCGGTGGATTTTTTCATGAACGACCAGAGCTTCCTCACCCGCCCGGCGGAGCAGTTCCACATGCGCGGGGAAGAGGCCTTCCTCCCCGCGGCGCAGTTCACCGATGTTCAATTCACCACGCCCGATTCCCTGGCGCTCAAATTTTACGCCCTGCGCCTGTTGCAAGACTTGCTGGCCTTTCATCTGAACGATGACGGGCCGGATGCCCTGGTGGACGTGGATCTGAAGCGCCTGAAATTCGCCCGCGATAATTCCGTTCACCAGTTGAAAGATTCCCTCTACGTGCGGGCGCTGGAGGAATTGGAACAAAACTATCTAAAATTCCCCATTTCCGCCTGGGTATCTTACGAAATCGCTGCTTACTATTTTGAAGGAAGCGCCGCCTACCAGCCGGGGCTGCCGGAAAATTCCCAGAACCAGGCCCGCAAGTGGGAGCGCAAAAAAGCTTACCGGATTTGCGACGAAGCGATCAAGCGCTTCCCCGATTCCGAGGGAGCGCAAAACTGCCGCGCTTTGCAGGCGCAAATCGCCCAGAAATCCCTCTCCCTCGCGGTGGAGAAGATCAACCTGCCGGAGCAGCCCTTCCGCGCCCTGGTGAAATACCAGAACGTGGGCACGGTTTATGTGCGGATGGTCGCGGCAACCCCGGAAGAAGTGAAAAAACTTCAGCAGGAGCAGCGCTACGATACCGAACGCTGGATCAAATACTATCTCAACCGCCCGGCCGCTAAAGAGTGGTCGCTCTCCCTGCCCGACGACGGCGACTATCACTCCCACGCCGTGGAGATCAAAATGCCGGAGCTGCCCGCAGGATATTACGCCATCCTGTTGGGCACCACCGCGGATTTCTCCATGGATGGCCAGGCCGCGTCCTTAGGCAATACCTGGATTTCCCGCCTGGGCTACGTACAAAAGTTCGAGGCGGATCAGCAAAGCGGTTTTTACGTGTTCGACCGCGACCGGGGAAATCCCCTGCCCGGCGTGACCGCGCAGCTCTGGTTCGAAACTTATGACAAATCCCTTCGCAAAGCCGTGGAAATAGAAGGCGACCGCTACACCAGCGACCAGAACGGCTATTTCCGCATCGGGGAACTGCCCAAAGACCTGCGCTACGGGCGCTACCGCATCGATTTCCGCGCCAAAAACGACCGCCTCTTCCCGGAAGACTATTTCAGCGCCGGGCCGCGCTACCCCCGGGTGCAGGAAGAGCGCAGCGTGGAGCGCACCTTCTTCTTCACCGACCGCTCGATTTACCGCCCCGGGCAAACCCTGCACTTCAAAGGCATCCTGCTGCGCAGCAAAGGGAAAACCAACGAGATCGTTACCGGGCAGCAGACCACCGTCACGTTCTATGATGCGAACAACCAAAAAGTAGCTGACCTGGTGCTGGCCACCAACGACTACGGAACCTTCTCCGGCACATTCACCCTGCCCACGGGGGGATTGACCGGAACGATGTACCTGCGCAACGAGAGCGGCAGCGCCGCCGTCTCCATGGAAGAGTACAAACGTCCCAAATTTGAAGTTACCTTTTCCCCCGTTACCGGCAGCTTCCGGTTAGAAGATACCGTTACTGTCAAGGGCGCGGCGAAAGCGTATGCCGGATCGGTGATCGATGACGGCGCGGTGCAGTACCGGGTGGTGCGCGAAACCATTTTCCCCTACGACTGGTGGGGATGGTGGCGCTGGCCGGGCTGGCTTTCCGAGGAAGTGGAAATCGCCAACGGGGTTACCCGCAGCGATGAAAAGGGCGAGTTCAGCATCGATTTCGTCGCCATTGCCGACCCCACCATTCCCAAAGCGCAGTTGCCGGTGTTCCACTACACTGTGTATGCCGACGTGACCGACTTAGGGGGGGAGACCCGCAGCGCCCAAACCGTGGTGCAAGTGGGCTACGTGGCTTTAGCGGTGGATATGGAGCTGCCGGAAACCCTCGACCGCGAGGCGCTGCCGGAGATCAAGCTGAGCACTCAAAATCTGAACGGGGAGTTCGAGCCGGCCGGGGGAACCATCTTCATTTACGCCCTGAAAGACCCCGGGCGGATTTTCCGCAACCGGCTGTGGGAAAAACCGGATCGCTTCATTCTCAGCAAAGAGGAATACTACCGCGCCTTCCCGCAGGACGTGTATGACAACGAAGACGATTTCCGCGCCTGGGAGCGCGGCGCGCAGGCGCTGGAACACCGTTTCGATACCGGCAAGGAGAAATTCTTCACCCTGGAAAAGATGGCCGCCCAGCCCCAGGGGCGCTACCTGGCGGAGCTGGTTACCAAAGACAAGTTCGGGGAGGAGATCAAAGTGCTCAAATTCTTCTCCCTCTATTCCCTGAAAGAAAAGGCGGTGCCCGCCCACGCGCTCTCCTGGCATGCGCCGGTGAAGGCGGGGGGAGAGCCGGGCGAGACCGCGCACTTCTCCTGGGGCAGCGCCGCGCCGGAGGTGCACGCCCTGTTGGTAATCTATCGCCCCGGCGAGGCGGTGGAATCGCGCTGGATTCGCACCGGGCAGAATAAGAACGACCTGAAAATCCCCATCACCGAAAACGAGCGGGGGAATTTCAGCTTCAGCATCTTCTTCGTGAAGTACGGGCGGGCGCAGGGCATCTCCGAATTGGTGCGGGTTCCCTGGTCGAACAAGGATTTGAAGATCAGCTACGAGACCTTCCGCGACAAGCTGAAGCCTGGCCAGGCGGAAGAGTGGAAGCTGAAAATCTCCGGCCCGAAGGGTGAAAAAGTGGCCGCGGAGATGCTGGCGGCGATGTACGACGCCTCCTTAGACGTCTTCAAATACCACGGCTGGCAGTTCGATATCTATCCCTATACTACCGCGCCCTCGCGCGGGCGCATGGAATCCCGCTCCGCCTTCGCGCACGACACTTTTTCCGCCAGCGGAAAGGAGTGGAACCGCTATCTCAGCTTCCTCTATCGCAATTACGACCAGTTGGATTGGTCCGCGGGTTACGGGTACCACGCCTACGCCTTTGATGGGCGGGGAGGCGGGCGCGGCGGGGCGATGCCGCGCATGGGGGTGCAAACTTTTGCGCCCGGCGCGCCGGCGGAGGATGCGGATTACGCCAAAGCCGCCGCCCCTGCCCCGGCGGAAGAGGAAGTGAGCTTCCTTGCAGCGGAACCGCCTCCCGGCGAGGGCACCGGCCAGCCGGAAGCGGGCCAGCCGCCAGCAGGCGCCTTTGCAGGGGTGCAGGTGCGCGCCAACCTCAACGAGACCGCCTTCTTCTATCCCCACCTGGAGACCAACGCCGAGGGCGAGATCATTCTCTCCTTCACCATGCCGGAAGCGCTCACCCGCTGGAAATTTTTGGGCTTCTCCCACACTAAAGATCTGCAATTTGCCCTCACGGAAAACAGCGTGGTCACCCAGAAGGAGTTGATGGTGATGCCCAACCTGCCGCGCTTTTTCCGGGAAGGGGATCGCATCACCGTTACCGGCAAGGTTTCCAATTTGAGCGAGAACGACCTCACCGGCAGCGCGATTCTGCAACTCTTCGACGCCCTCACCATGCAGCCGCTGGACGCGAAGTTAGGCAATACTGCGCCCACGGTTTCCTTCAGCGTGAAGGCCGGGCAGAGCGCGCCGCTGGCCTGGAACCTCGCCATTCCCGAGGGGGTGCAGGCGGTGGCCTGCCGGATGATCGCCAAAACCGAGAACTTCTCCGACGGGGAAGAAAACACCCTCCCGGTGCTCACCAACCGCATGTTGGTCACCGAATCCCTGCCCCTGCCGCTGCGCGGGGCGCAAAGCAAAACCTTCCGGTTAGAGAAATTGCTGCAATCCGGCCAATCCAAAACCCTGCGCCACCAGCGCCTCACCTTAGAATTTACCTCCAACCCGGCCTGGTACGCCATCCAGGCCCTGCCCTATATGATGGAATTCCCCTACGAGTGCTCGGAGCAGATTTTCAGCCGCTACTACGCCAACAGCATCGCCGCGCACCTGGTCAATTCCAGCCCCAAAATCAAGCGGGTGTTCGACAGTTGGAAGAGAGAAGACAGCGGGGCGCTGCTCTCCAACTTAGAAAAGAACCAGGAGTTGAAAGCGCTGCTGTTGGAAGAAACTCCTTGGGTGTTGCAGGCGCAGAGCGAGCGCGAGCGCAAAAACCGGGTGGCGCTGCTCTTCGATCTCAACAAAATGGCCAGTGAGCTGCAAAGCGCCCTGCGCAAGCTGCAGCAGATGCAGGCGCCGAGCGGGGGCTGGCCCTGGTTCCCGGAGATGCCGGAGAGCCGCTACGTTACCGGGCACATCGTCGCCGGGCTGGGGCATTTAGAGCGCCTGGGAGTGAAAGCGATGCGCGAGGATGAGGCGGTGATGGAGATGGCGCGCAGGGCGACGCTGTATTTAGACGAGCAGATGAACGAAGATTACCAGAACCTGCTGAAAAACAAGCAGAAGTTAGATCAACAGCACATCGGCTACACCCAGATTCAATACCTCTACGCCCGCAGCTTCTTCCTGGAAACCCCGCTGGAGGAAGCGCACCAAACCGCCTTCGACTACTGGAAAAACCAGGCGGCGAAGTACTGGCTCCCGCAGAACATCTACATGCAGGGAATGATCGGTCTGGCGCTGCACCGGATGGACGAGGGCGGAACGGCGGGGAAGATCATCAAATCCCTGAAAGAAAAAGCGCTGCACTCCGAAGAAATGGGCATGTACTGGCGCGACAACGCCGGGGGCTACTATTGGTACCAGGCCCCCATCGAGACCCAGGCGCTGCTGATCGAGCTGTTCGAAGAAGTGGCCAGCGACCGCCCGGCCGTGGAGGATATGAAGGTCTGGCTGCTGAAGCAGAAGCAGACCCAGGACTGGGAAACCACCAAGGCCACCGCGGAAGCCTGCTACGCCCTGCTGCTGCGCGGCAGCGACTGGCTGGAGAGCGAGCAGATGGTAGAAATCAGCGTGGGGGGCAGGAAAATCGATCCCGCGCAGATGGAAGACGTGAAGGTAGAAGCGGGAACCGGCTACTTCAAAACCGCCTGGCCGGGAGCGGAGATCACCCCGGAGATGGGCAGCGTGGCGGTCTCCAAGAGAGACGAAGGGGTGGCCTGGGGCGCGCTCTACTGGCAATATTTCGAGCAGTTGGATAAAATCACCCCGCAGGAAACTCCTTTGAAGCTGCAAAAGCAGGTGTTTCTGCAAGAAAATTCCCCTACCGGCCCGGTGCTGAAGCCGGTCACGGAAAAAACCGCCCTGAAGCCCGGCGATTTGCTGAAAGTGCGCATCGAATTGCGCTCCGACCGCGACATGGAATACCTGCACCTGAAAGATATGCGCGCCGCCGGCCTGGAACCGCTGAACGTGCTCTCCCGCTGCCAGTACCAGGGCGGGCTGGTGTATTATGAGAGCACCCGCGACGCCGCAACCAATTTCTTCTTCTCCTACCTGCCCAAAGGCACTTACGTATTCGAGTATCCCCTGCGGGCGACCCACGCGGGGGATTTCTCCAACGGGATTGCCGCCATCCAGTGCATGTACGCGCCGGAGTTCAGCGCGCACTCGCAGGGGATCCGCTTGAGCGTGGGCGAAAAGTAGCGAAGAGATTTCCCTGGGAATGGCTGAATAAGCATCAATCACCGTTGAGACGTTACCCCAAAGGGGCAGGCATGAAACGTCTCGACGGTGATTTGGCCGCCCCTCCACGATCCGATTCCCTCCACTGTCAAATCGTAGAGTTCGTACACCAGGGCCAAGGGTCTCGCTTCGGGATTGGCCAATCTGGCGTCGGCGGCGGGAACGTGGAATGGGGTGGTTTTTTAGCAGACAATGGCGGGTATATTTTAAGGAAAATA
The DNA here is from genome assembly GCA_011526015.1 of Deltaproteobacteria bacterium. GTDB lineage: Bacteria > Calditrichota > Calditrichia > RBG-13-44-9 > J075 > JABWBP01. The sequence goes on from WYBG01000506.1 coordinate 8,995, forward strand.
TTTGTAAATTTCTTTACGATGCAAAAAACGGATAAAGATAATCAGTGTGTCTGCTATCTTTAATCCGATGCGGAAATCTCCCAGCCTGATTCGATAATAATTTTCGCTTCCCCGAAGCTTCTTAAGGTTGTTGATTTCAGATATCGTTTCTACACCTTCCACGTGCTCGATTACTTCCCGGATTCGATCAAGTACCTGAGTTGATTTTATTTTTTTAAGATCCTTTCTGAAGCTGGCGCGGAATTCCGTTTTCACTGCTGGCCTTCAAGTATTTTAAAGATCTCTTTTCGACCGACTTTCTCGCTGTTTTCACCTTCGCGAATGGCCTTCGCCAGGGCGAGGTCTTCCAGAATTTCAGCAAAGAAGCTGGTGATTGTCTCACTTCTTTCCTCAAGAACTTCTATAATGACTTCTTTAAGCAATGCTTTCAATTTTGCATCGTCAATCATTGTTTGCATTGTATTGCCTCTCTTCATTACTATTTAATACAAATTAACAAAATATCCGCAGAAATCAACATTAAAATTGGCCCTCTGGAACCGTGCAGAGGGCCCCTGACAGGAAGGAGCCGGAGTTGCAACAGCGGTTCAGTTGCCCTTGTTCGAGGTGTACAATTCAGGCCGGGGATTTCCTCCCCGGCCTGTTTTTTGAGTTTTTCGGCAACCAGTGGAAGGGAACTCAGCGCAGCAGCACCATTTTGCGGGTAGCGGAATAATTGCCGGCCTGGATGCGGTAAATATAGATGCCGGAACTCACCTGGCGCCCGCTGTCATTGCGCCCGTCCCAGATCAGCCGGTGCACTCCGGCGGGAAAAGGATGATCTGCCAGCGCCCGCACCTTCCGCCCGGTGATGTCATACACATCCAGGCTCACCCGGCTATCCTGCGGCAGGGAGAGGGTGATGGTGGTGGCAGGGTTGAATGGGTTGGGGTAGTTCTGCGAAAGGGCAAACTCTGCCGGAATGGCGGCAGAAGTCTCCGGCTCGCTGCTCCCGGCTAATTTTGCCTGCAAAGCGCCGGTGTCGTAGAATGCAAAGAGGTTCACCTGTTCCGCCGCCTGCGCGGAACCGGCTAACAGGTGGAAGACGGTCTGCATTTGCAGCAGGATTTGTTGGCCCTGGTAGGGCTGCAAATCGACCGCCAGCGAATCCTCCTGCTCGAATTGCGTTCCGGTGAGCTGGCTCAGGCTGGCCATTCTCAAAACCGTGAGCGGCGCGCCGCTCTCCGCGTCTATCAGGCGCAAGCGGAAGAGGGGCAGGTTGGGAACCGTTCCGCTCCGCTGCAACTCCCGCACCCGGGCGCGGTAATGCAGGGTTAAGCTCTGCATATCCCCGCTAACCAGCAGCGGTTCGCTTTGCAGGAAGGTTTTGCGCCGGGTGGTGTCGGTGAGAGTGGTAAACGGCCAGGAAATGCTGGAATCGCCGCTTTGAATCTGCACGTCCCCAAGGGAAATATCCGCTTTGCCGCGCAGGGTTAATCCCGATAGGTTGGAGAGCTGGAAAATCTCCCTGCGGAAGCGCTTTTCTATCTCCGCGGGGAGCGTGTTTTCTCCCGCAGGGATGGCTTTGCCAGGAGTCAAAGCGAGGTGAGATTCTCCCGAAGAACCCTCCTCTTCCCATTGAACCGGCGTAAATGGTTGCGAAGCCACCCGGTAGGGCAGCGGGGTGGTGTTGTCGGTACCCACCAGCATCAGGTTGGCGCCCTGGTCGTTCAGGGAGGGATGGCTGCCGGGGAGGAGGCCGGAAACCCAGCGCCAGCCCTGGCCATTGTACTGGATCACCCGCAGGGAATTGTTTCCGAACTTCAAGCCCACGTCCAGCCAGCCGGGAAAGGGAATATCAAAGGAGCCGATGGAGGGATGGGAAAGATTGGAGTAGGAATAATACACCTCATTCAAGCTTCCCCATTGCCCGTACAGGTTGGAGCTTCTCTGGCGGTGCAGCAGCACGTAGGCGGTCCAATCCGTATCGAACCCCGACCAGGCGACGTTGATCTGGTTTGTTGCCGCATAAGAATAGGAGATGGAGGGCTGCCGGTTGATCTCGATGTCTGCTTTGGGCACGGTCACTTCTTCCGCTTCTCCCAAAAGATCATTTATAGAATCATAGTAAGAAAGATATATCCGGTTTTGCTGCTCCCAGGCAAAATAGAGCACCCCGGAGGGATAGTAGGGGGGAGGCGCGGTCATGGCGGGGTTTTCGGAAGACTCATCAGTTCCGGGTATAACTCCTAACCATTTCCACTCCGAGTTGTCTAAACGGAAGCGGAAAAGGTCTAGTCCAGCTTGTGATTTGGTCAAAATATACAGGTAACCGCCTCGATACAGAACTGCCGGTTTTGTGGGTGAGGAGATAGACCACCAGTATTCTGCCCCAAAGGATGTGAACTCATCACCCCAAATACCTAAAGAGAGTTGTTTGGTTCGCCAATTAAAATCATGCATATCATAAAAATTCGCATCCCACACCACGCTAATGCGGAAAGGAGGGACCGGCTCAATGGTAATATCGGGATAGCGGTTAACGTTGCCAAACCGCCCGCTCACCAGCTCTTCC
>WYBG01000507.1 GCA_011526015.1 Deltaproteobacteria bacterium
CACCTTCGACATCAGCCGGAACTATCCCAACCCCTTCAACCCCAGCACCACCCTGGACTTCCAGCTTCCCCAGGTAGCGAACGTGAAGTTGGAAATCTACAACGTGTTGGGCCAGAAGGTTCGCACCCTGGTGGATGCGCAAATGCAGCCCGGGCGCTACAAAGCGACCTGGGACGGGCGCAACGACCTGGGCGTTCCGGTAACCAGCGGGGTGTACATCTACCGCTTCGTGGCCGGTGATTTCAAGAGCGTGCAAAAGATGATCCTGATGAAGTAAAACCCGGAAGGTTTTATCCCGACAAGCATTCAGGGATGAATGCGTCTTGTCGGGATCGTAAGGAAGATTTTATCCCGCACCAGTCAAAAGGGATGTTGATGTATTGGTCGGGATCGCCTGAAAGGTTTAACTCAGTATCATCGTATTACCTTTTTCATCGAAGCCCCCCGACTTGTCGGGGGGCTTCGTATTTTATCCCCCACCTTTCCCATGGTGCCAGGCTAAGGGGAACACAGGTTTAAATTCCCCGCCTTAAGAAAGGGGACAGCGTCGCGAATCCCGGCCTGCCGGGAGAGCGACGCTGGGGTGGTTAGCGCTGCTCCAACCGGGATAAAACCACCCCGGAATTTGGTTTGAATTGTTACGGAATTATCGCTACATTTACCGGGCAATCGTTATGGAGGAACCGGAATGGATCGCCAGGTGAAACTACATTTCTTAGGCAGCGGAACGATCATGCCCGATCCCCGGCGCTCCTGCAGCGCCACGATTTTGGAAATCCCAAAAGTGAAGATTCTGGTCGATATTGGCGCGGGAACTTTGCGCCGGATGGCCATCGAGGGAATCGATCTGCATAGTATCGACTATATTTTCATCACCCATTTTCATCCCGATCATACCGGGGACCTGGCCCCGTTTCTATTCGCGCTGCGCAATAGCCGCCCTGCTCGAACAGGAAGGTTGCTGCAAGTGTGGGGGCCGGCGGGCTTTTTCCAGTTCGTTCGGGGGCTGGAACAGGCGTTCGGGAAGTGGCTGCAATTTTCTGCAGAAGTGAAATACCATGAATTGCCGCGACGCTTGCTGGATTTCCCGGGATTCCGGGTCATCTGGAGCAAAGTTCACCATACTCCGGAAAGCGTGGCGTACCGGTTTGAGATCGAAAACAAGGCAGTTGTTTTTTCCGGCGATACCGGCTACTGCCCGGAGATCATCCGTTTGTGCAAAGCGGCGGACCTGGCGGTGCTGGAGTGCTCCCACCCGGACGAACTGGCGGTAAAAGGGCATCTTTCGCCCAGCCTGGCCGGGAAAATCGCCGGCGACGCCGGGGTAAAAAGGTTACTCTTAAACCATTTCTATCCCGAGGTGTTGAAAACTAACCCGGTCGAGGTTGTGCAAAAATATTTCAACGGGGAGGCGGCGCTGGCAAATGACGGAGATACCATCGCGATACCGTTGGAAGCAGTACAGAAAAAACCGTAGAGACGTTGCATTGCAACGTCTCTACGGCGTGCCCGCCGACATTTAACCCACACCATGAAAACGATCGTAGAGCACATCAAGCACAAAGCCCGGGAACTGGGCTTCTCCGAAGCGGCCATCTGCGACGCAGAACCGCTGCAAGACCCCGGGCAGCGGCTGATGGAATGGCTGGGACGGGGATACCAGGGAACCATGAATTGGATGTCGAGAACCCGCGCGGAGCGAGCGGTTCCGCGCAGCTTTTTCCCGGAAGCGCAATCGATCATCGTGGTTGCCCACAACTATTTTCGGGAAAATGAACCGGTTTTGCGCCCTGAGCGGCAGGGAAATATTTCCATATACGCCCGCGGCCGGGATTATCACAAGGTGCTGCGGAAAAAATTGCAATCCCTCCTGGGGTATATTCAAACCCTGCTACCGGAAGCCCGCGGGCGAATATGCGTGGACTCTTTTCCGCTGTTGGAAAAACCCCTGGCGGTAAAAGCCGGAATCGGCTGGATCGGGAAGCATACCAACCTGATCATCAAAAAGAAAGGCTCCTATTTTTTTCTGGGGGAAATTTTATTATCGGCAAAACTGCCTCCCGATCCCCCGTTGGCGGCGGATTACTGCGGCACCTGCAACCGCTGCCAGGCCGCCTGCCCTACCGGCGCCCTGGATGAAGCCTACCTGCTGGATGCCCGCCGCTGCATTTCCTACCTGACCATCGAGCACCGCGGGGAGATCGATCCCCAATTCCATGAAGGCATGGAAAACTGGATCTTCGGCTGCGACATCTGCCAGGCGGTTTGCCCCTGGAACCGCTTCAGCGCCCATACCGGGGAGCGGGATTTCGATAACCGGCTGCCCGATGAGTGGTTCGATTTGAAACGGCTTGCAAAACTTACCGAGAGCGAATTTCGATTATTATTCGAGGGCACCACGGTGGTGAGAACCGGGTATGTCAATTTCATACGTAATGTTGAAATCGCCGGGGGGAACGGTGAAGCCGGCTCACCCTAAAAAATTTGTTTCTTTAAGCGACGCATTCGGCTATATTTATCAGCAGATTATGCATATCGGAGCCGCAGCGGCTTTGGGCCTGCGCCAATCAGCCGGCGGGCCGGAATGAGGGTTTTCAGCGTAAGGATTGCGAGATGTTCGCAGCAAAATTCACCAGCGATCGAGGTAATGGCAATGGATATAATTATTCCCATACTTTCATTGATTCTCGGCCTCGTGATTGGGGCTTTAATTTTTCGGCTCTTCGAGAGTAAAAAACAGGAAAACGCCCGGCTCGGCGCGAAAGAAATTTTAGCCCAGGCAGAGAAAGAAGCCCAGAAACTGGAAAAAGATGCCATTGTTCGGGCAAGAGAGAATTTCCAGAAAGAGCGTTTTCAAGCTCAAAAACAAATCAAGCAGCGGGAGCAGGAATTAGCGAAACTGGAGGAGCGAGTTCGGAAACGGGAAAAAGAGCTCTGGCGCCAGGAAAGCGGTTTCCGCGACCGTGAAAATTCTCTTAAAAAACAGCAGCGGCAGATCGAACTGTTGCAAGCAGAAACCCGCCAGCAACAAGAAAAGTTGCAGCATCTCATCGAAGAGCAGATGCGCCGCCTGGAGGAGTTAAGCGGATTGAACCGGGATGAGGCCAAAAAGCAGTTGAAAGAACATCTGCTGAACCAGGCCCGCACGGAAGCGGCGCAGGAAATCGTGGATTTAAAGAAAGAAGCCGCGGAACGCGCCCGCTGGGAGGCCAAAGAAATCATGGCGTTTGCCATCGAACGGATGGCCACGGAATATACCATGGAATCTACCCTGGTTTCCGTTTCCCTGCCCAACGATGGCTGGAAGGGGTTGATCATCGGCCGCGAGGGGCGCAACATCAAGGCGTTCGAGGCCGCCACCGCCGTAAAGGTCATTGTTGACGACACCCCGGAAACCGTGGTGATGTCGAGTTTCGATCCCATCAAGCGGGAAGTGGCGCGCTTAGCCATGGAGGGGTTGATCCAGAAGAAAAATATCAATCCCAAGGCGATTGACCAGGAGGTGGCCAAAGCCCAGAAAATTGTCGATGAGAGCATTCGCAAAGCCTCCGAGGAAACCCTGGCGGAGCTGAAGATCAAGAACGTTCATCCGGAGATTCGCAATTACCTGGGGCGGCTGAAATACCGCACCAGTTACGGCCAGAACATTTTAGAGCATTCCAAAGAGGTTGCCTGGCTGGCCGGGAACATGGCTGCGGAATTGGGGCTGGATGTGGAATTGGCGCGGCGCGCGGGGCTTTTCCACGACATCGGCAAAGCGGTCAGCAACGACTCCGAGGGGAGCCACGTCAGCATCGGGGTGGACATCACCACCCGCTGCAAAGAGCACGAGGTGGTGGTCAATGCAGTATTGGCGCACCACGAAGAGGCGGAGCCGATTTCTCCCATTTCCGTTCTGGTAACTGCGGCAGATCGCATCAGCGGGGCGCGGCCCGGGGCGCGCCGGGAATCTTTGGAGGCTTACGCCCAGCGCATCTCCAAATTGGAGGAATTGGCCAATTCCTTTGAAGGCGTGGCCAAAACCTACGCGCTCTCCGCCGGGCGGGAAATCCGGGTAATGGTAGTGCCGGATAAGTTAACCGATACGGAAGCGAACCTGTTGGCCGCGGACATTGCCCGGAAAATCAAGGAAAGCATGGAATATCCCGGCCAGATCAAAGTGACCGTGATCCGGCATTTGCTGGCGCAAAGTTCTACCGATGAGTTCCTGGTTAACAATACCCCGGGAAACGGCCCTCAACCGGCGGTCAATATAACCAATCCGAATTGACCGGCAACGCGTATAACGCAGCGAGCAGGGCGCGATGAAACCAACCCATACCCCATGCGCCCTGCGTTTTCCGTAGTAGGAGCGGCTAATGGTCCAACGCGATGAAATCCGTCCCGCCGGGGTGGCGGGGCTATTCTATCCGGCGGATAAAGTGATCCTGGAACGGGATCTCAGCCTGTTCCTGGAAAATGCGCCCCTGGTTTCCCCGTCCAGACCGGTGCGCGCCATGATCGTTCCCCATGCCGGCTATGTTTATTCCGGCGGGGTGGCCGCCCGGGCTTACCGGCAGATTATGGGCAAAACTTATGATGCGGCGGTGATTATCGCCCCCAGCCATCACGAATCATTTTCATATATCGCCGTTTACCCCGGCAAAGCGCTGCGCACGCCCCTGGGGGATATTCCCCTTCACCAACAACTCATCGATGAGCTTACCGCCGCCCACCCGGATATCCGTCTCTCCAAACGCGGTTTTGCAGTGAATGAGCACAGCCTGGAAGTGCAGCTCCCCTTCCTGAAATGGGTCATCGACGGGATCAAAATCGTTCCCCTGATGATGGGCCACCAGGCAGAAGATTTTATCAATATCCTTCATAACGCTCTTTCACGGGCGCTGGCCCGGCGGAATTGCCTGCTGATCGCCAGTACCGACCTTTCGCACTTCTACTCCGACGAGAAAGCCCGGGCCCTCGACCAGTTAGTCATCGATGCGGTAAGCGATTTTGCTCCCGACCGCCTCTACGAGGACGTCGAACACCGCCGTTGTGAAATGTGCGGCTACGGGCCGGCCATCACCGCCATGAAGGTTGCCCGCGATTGCGGCGCCAGCGAGGCCAGGGTGCTGTTGTACCGCAACTCCGGGGACGTCACCGGAGACAAGCACGGGGTGGTTGGTTACCTGGCAGGCGTTTTCTATTAATACGAACCAGCCAGCCGGCGAACGAAACAGGAGACAGACCGGCAAATCGGATGCTGATAAACCACAGTCTTTTTTCCTACCTATTGAAAAAATCACCGGAAATATCTATCTTAGCAGCGTGTTCGGATACATCCTGAACCGGTTAGAACGATTGTCGCAGCAGAGCCATCATTACAGAAAAGGAGTGCTGAATGCAAGCGGGTGCAGAACAACGCGGTCAATGGAGTTCCAAGATCGGATTTATATTTGCCGCCGCCGGATCGGCGATCGGCCTGGGGAATATCTGGCGTTTTCCCTACGTGGCGGGGGAAAACGGCGGAGCGGCGTTTGTGCTGATTTACCTGGCATGTGTGGCGTTCATTTGTCTTCCGTATATGTTCGCAGAGCTGGCCCTGGGAAGAAATACCGAGAAAAACCCGGTTGGGGCCATCCGGGCCATTACTCCCCGGAGCCTGTGGATTGCCATCGGCATCCTGGGTGTGCTTACCGGGGTGTTCATCCTCAGTTTCTATGCGGTGGTTGCCGGTTGGACTTTCGGGTACATTTTCAAACTGCTTCTCAGCGAACCTACCCCCTTCACGGAATTCATCGCATCTCCCTGGACGGTGATCGGTTTGACCGCGCTTTTCATCCTTTTTACCGTTCTGGTGGTCTATGGAGGGGTTTCGAACGGCATCGAGCGGTGGTCGAAATTGTTGATGCCGCTGTTGTTCATCCTTATGATCCTGCTCATTATTCGCAGCGTTACCCTTACCGGGGCGGGAGCGGGACTGGAATTTCTCCTGAAGCCGGATTTTTCCAAAATAACCGGAAAGACCTTCCTGGCGGCCCTGGGGCAGGCGTTTTTCTCCCTGAGCCTGGGGATGGGCTTGATGATCACCTACGGATCATATTTATCCAAAAAAGATAATGTCATTACCTCGGCGCTCTGGATCGCCTCCCTGGATACTTTAGTAGCCTTGCTGGCAGGGTTGATGATCTTTCCGGCCCTGTTCGCCCTGGGAAAAGCGCCCGACGCCGGGCCGGCCCTGGTCTTCATCGTACTGCCGGAAATGTTCCGGGAAATTCCCCTGGGAAATCTTATCGGCGCGGCCTTTTTTCTGTTGCTCTCTATCGCCGCGTTGACCTCCACCATTTCGCTGTTGGAAGTGCCGGTGGCTTACCTGGTAGATGAGAAGCGCTGGAAGCGGAAATACACCGTGTGGATCGTGGGGGGGCTTTCCTTGCTGCTGGCGATTCCTTCAGCGCTTTCCCAGGGGGCGGTGGGGTGGCTGGGCAACATCGGCGGCAGGGATTTTCTCAGCCTGATGAGCTTTCTGTGGGGGG
>WYBG01000068.1 GCA_011526015.1 Deltaproteobacteria bacterium
ATTTGACCGCCGCCGGATCGATCACCCGCGGGGTGACGCCGGCGCTGGCGAAAACGAACTCCTCCAACCCCAGGGAATTGGCGATCCCTTCGGCCATCTGGCTGCGCAGGGAATTGCCTTTGGATAAAAATAATACCCGGAAGGTATCTTTGGCCTGGTGTTTCAACATTTCCCCGGTGCACATATAGAGCACTTCTTCGCAGATATTCACCGAGAGATCGGCCACCCGCTCGAAACGCGCCGCGGCGATCAGCAGGGGAATGACCTGCTCCAGGGGCAGTTTCCCGTCGCGATGGGCCTGCAGGAGCTCCAGGCGGATTTGGGTGCGGATATTGTCCACCGGGCGTTCCAGATCCATGGTGGTGCGGGCTAAGGCTTCATTCTGATCGAAGAAGGCCTGGATGGCATCGTGCAGCATCTTGATCGACAACTCGCCGATCTCAGTGAAATGGGAGTAATCATAGTCGGGCGCTCGATCTTCCGGGCCGATCACCAGCGCCTGGCGGGCGACGCTCTCGGCGTAATCCCCGATTCTTTCCAGGTGGGTATTGATTTTGATGACGGCATAGACCAGGCGCAAGTGGGCGCCGACCGGCTGCTGGCGCACCAGGAATTCCAGGCAGAGCCGGTCCAGCTCCTTTTCCAACTCGTCGATACGCTGGTCGCGAAGAATGATAGCATAAGCGAGCTTGCGGTTGTTTTCGACCAGCGCTTTTAAACTGCCGTTCACGGCTTGTTCCACATGGCCGGCCATTTCTATGACTTTGCTGCGAACGCGGTCGATGCCTTTCCGCAACCGTTCTTCTAAAATCGTTGACATGTGCTTCTCCCCTGGGAGTCTTCCGCAGCGCCGAAAGCTGCTGCGTACTAAAGACAATACAAAACGATTACAAAAGCCCTACATTCCGGTTTCTAAAAACGGGAGTGAAGATAACCCATCGGGGAGGTTTTTTGCAAATAGAAATAAATTAATGCGGCGCGTTCGCAGCGAAGATACACACATTGGCGCTTGCCCCGGAATACGCAATGCGGAATGCGTGCTACGTATTGCGTATTGCGTTTGTGGGGGGCAAAATGCAAAACACCCGCTAATAATAAGACGGCGTCACCGGGGGGCGGCGCTTGCGGAAGAGAAAGATCAGCGCGGCGCCGATCACAAATCCGCCCACGTGCGCCCACCAGGCCACCCCGCCCACGTCCGCGGGCAATCCCAATGCAATCACCCCCTGGACGGCCTGAATGAGAATCCAGAAAATCAGGAAGAAGTAGGCGGGAATGTCGATAATTTTAAAGAAGATGAAGATCGGGAGCAGGGTGAGCACCCTTCCCCGGGGATAGAGCACCAGGTACGCGCCCATCACCCCGGAGATGGCCCCGCTGGCCCCGATGGTGGGCAATTGGGATTGGGCGTTGAGCGCCAGGTGTACGATTCCCGCCCCCAGGCCGGCGAGCAGGTAAAAAAGAATGTAGCGCCCGTGCCCCATACTGTCTTCCACGTTGTCCCCGAAGATCCACAGGAACCACATATTCCCGATAAAGTGCATCCACCCGCCGTGCAGGAAGATCGAAGAGAAGAAGGGAAGGCCGATTCCCACCACGTCGCCGGGCTGGTTTGTGGCCAGGTAGTAAATTTTCGCCGGGATCAGGGCCAGGGCCTGGTACAAGCCATCTACCTGGCGTCCCAGGGAGAGCTGGTAGAAAAACGCCAGGGTGTTCAGGATAATCAGCCCGACGTTCACAATCGGAAAGGTGAGGGAATGAGTGGAATCTCTTAGCGGAATCATTTTCTATTCCTGCACGGTTTGGATACCGATGGTGTGAAGGTTGATATCACTTAGGGATCACTGCCGGAACTCTTCCCGCTCGATCAGCCGCGCCAGCTTGCGAAACGCGGGGCGGAGCGGTTTGGGCAATTGCCGGGCAAATTCGCTGCCCAGGCGGTGACGGCGGATCAAGCCGATCACGTCCGCCAAATCCTGGGCGCGCAGCAGGTCATTGCTCCCGCTGTGCAGTTTCATGCTGATCAAATCCGCCAGCGTCACAGTGGTGATGCCTTCGATTTCCACTACCGCAGCGGGGAGCGTCCCAACCTGCTCCGGGAGCACCAGGTGCACCGGAACGCCATATTTCACAAATTCTCTCTTTCGACGGTCAAAGGTAAAACCATTGGCGGTCAGCAGATCTGCCACCGATTCCAGGGGAGGGTTCAGCGCTACATCGATGTCTTTGGTGGTTCGCAAGTGCCCATGCAGCAGCACCGCAACGCCCCCGATCACCACCCCGGGGATGCCGGTCTCGCGCATGAGGCGGGAGACTTCCCGGGCAACGTCCAGCAGCGCCCCGCGTTTATCCAGCATAAGCAGCGCCTCCTCACGAAGATTTATTTCGGATGTAGTTTGTTTTACCAGGGTAGCAGATTTCTTAACCAACTTATCCCACCTTTGAAAACGTCCTCTGTTCCTGTATTCTTGAATGATTGAATCATGGCAGCTCATATAACCAAACTCATCAGAACATGGTTTCCCACGTTCTATTTTATTCTGCGCCAACTTAAATAAAATTTGCCGGAAATGCAACCGGGGAGTATGCCGGCCAGCCCTGAAGAATACCTTTTGGCCAGAAGCCGCTTATATCAAGAAAAAAGGCTAAAATAACGCGAAAAAATTTTTTCATACCTGCGTGAAACACTTATATGGCAAATGTTTCACAGGTATTCTTCAGGGCTGTATGCCGGCGCAGCGCCGGAAGGGTGCATTCCCCTTTTATGGCTTTGCTCGAAAAACTATTGAATAATTCCCGGCAAATGGATAGCTTAGCAAGCCCGCATGGAAGTTCGGGCATCACGGTTCACTTTGATGAGGCGTGATGCGTGAAACGTGACGGCAAGTGAATCGTTCATCTTACCAACTGATTGGAGGTACGTTTTTATGATTCGTCTCACTGCGCTTCTTCTGCTGTGGTTAAATCTTTTATTATTCGCCGTTCCTCCCCAGGAAAAGGGGAAAAAGGAAACCTCTCCGCAAACCCGCCTGAAAGCGGAAACTTTCTCCGGGCTGGCGCTGCGCTCCATCGGCCCGGCGCTCACTTCCGGGCGGATCGGGGACCTGGCCGTGCATCCCCAAAACCGCTCGGTGTATTTCGCGGCGGTAGCCTCCGGGGGGGTGTGGAAGACCGAAAATTCCGGCACTACCTGGCAGCCGGTGTTCGACAGCCAGGGCTCTTATTCCATCGGCTGCGTGGCCATCGACCCGAACAATCCCCTGATCGTATGGGTGGGAACCGGGGAGAACAACAGCCAGCGCAGCGTGGGCTACGGCGACGGGGTGTATAAGTCCCTCGACGGCGGTAAAACCTGGAAAAACATGGGGCTGAAAAATTCCGAGCACGTCGGCAATATCGTCATCGACCCGCGCAATTCCGGGGTGGTGTACGTGGCCGCGCAGGGTCCGTTGTGGGTGCCCGGCGGGGATCGCGGCCTCTACAAATCCACGGACGGCGGCAAAACCTGGAAGCAAATTCTGTCCATCAGCGAAAATACCGGGGTGAGCGACCTGGACTACGATCCCCGCAACCCGGACGTTCTCTACGCCTCCGCGTACCAGCGCCGCCGCCACGTGTGGACGCTCATCAACGGGGGGCCGGAGTCGGCGCTCTACAAATCCACGGACGGCGGCAACGAGTGGAAGAAGTTGGAGAGCGGCCTGCCGAAAGAGGAGTTGGGACGGATCGGCCTGGCGGTCTCCCCGGCCAACCCGGACGTGGTCTATGCCATCGTGGAGGCGGCCAATAAAGCGGGGGGATTTTTCCGCTCCACGGACATGGGCGAAAACTGGGAAAAACGCAGCGGCTACGTAAGCGGCAGCCCGCAGTATTACCAGGAGATCATCTGCGATCCCAAAGATGTGAACCGGGTGTATTCCATGGACGTCTGGATGCAGGTAACCGAGGATGGGGGAAAAACCTTCCGCAAGGTGGGAGAGAAGTTCAAGCACGTGGACAATCACGCCCTGTGGATCGATCCGCAGGATACCGATTACCTGCTATCCGGCTGCGACGGGGGGGTGTACGAGAGCTTCGACCGCGGGGCCACCTGGCATTTCAAGGCCAACCTGCCGGTGACGCAGTTTTACAAGATCACGGTGGACAACGAATTGCCTTTCTACAACGTGTACGGGGGCACCCAGGATAATTTTACCCTGGGCGGGCCTTCCCGCACCCTCACGGTGCAGGGAATTACCAATAGCGACTGGTTCGTAACCTTAGGCGGGGACGGTTTTGAACCGCAAGTGGACCCCCGGGACCCCAATATCATCTACTCCCAATATCAATACGGCGGGCTGGTGCGCTTCGATAAGCGCAGCGGGGAGCTGATCGACATCCAACCGCAGCCCGGAAAGGGCGAAGATCCGCTGCGCTGGAACTGGGATTCCGCGCTGCTGCTCAGCCCCCACTCCCCCACCCGGCTCTACTTCGCCGCCCAGCGCATCTTCCGCAGCGACGACCGCGGCGACTCCTGGCGGCCCATCAGCCCGGACCTGACCCGGCAGATCGACCGCAACCAACTCCCGGTGATGGGCAAGGTCTGGAGCATCGACGCGGTGGCGAAGAATGCTTCCACCTCCTTCTACGGGAACATCGTGGCGTTGAGCGAATCGCCCCTGCAAGAGGGGCTGATCTACGCCGGCAGCGACGACGGGCTGGTGCAGATCACCGAGAACGGCGGAGAGAATTGGCGAAAAATCGAGAAATTCCCCGGGGCGCCGGAGATGACCTACGTGAACTCCCTGCTCGCCTCGCAGCACGGCGCGAACACGGTTTATGCCGCTTTCAACAACCACAAGCGGGGAGATTTCAAACCCTACCTGCTGAAGAGCGACGACCGGGGCAAAAGCTGGGTTTCCGCGACCGGTAACCTGCCGGAGCGCGGCTCGGTGTACAGCATCGCGGAAGACCACGTGAATCCCAATCTCCTGTTCGCGGGAACCGAGTTCGCGGTGTTCTTCACCCTCGACGGAGGTAAAAACTGGGTGCAGCTGCAAGGGGGCATGCCCACCATCGCGGCGCGCGACCTGGCGATCCAGAAGCGGGAGAACGACCTGGTGGTGGGAACCTTCGGGCGGGGCATTTACATTTTGGACGATTATTCGCTGCTGCGCCAGCTCAGCGCGGAGGCGTTGGAGCAGGAAGCGGCGCTGTACCCGGCCAAAAACGCCTTGATGTACATCGAGAGCGCCCCGCTGGGCTTGCGGGATAAATCTTTCCAGGGCGATTCCTATTTTACCGCCCCCAATCCTCCCTTCGGGGCAACCTTTACTTATTATTTGAAAGAGGAGATCAAAAGCCTGAAGAAGCAGCGCCAGGAGGCGGAGAAGAAGTTGGATAAAGAGGGCGGAGCGGTACGCTATCCGGATTGGGAGGCGCTGCGGGCGGAATCGCGGGAGGAGGCCCCGGCGATTATCCTGACCGTGAAGGACGAGGAAGGCAACACGGTGCGCCGCCTGAGCGGCCCGGTAAAGGCGGGTTTCCACCGCGTCGCCTGGGACTTGCGCTACCCCGCGGCAAATCCCGCCAGCTTAGAGCCGCCGGATACGGAAAATCCCTTTGCCGATCAGCCGGCCGGGCCCCTGGCCGCCCCGGGAACTTACACGGTTTCCCTGGCAAAGCGGGTGGATGGAAAGGAAACGCCCCTGGGAACGCCACAAACGTTTTCCGCGGAGCCGCTGAACATCGCCACCCTGCCCGCGGCAGACCGCGCCGCGCTGTTAGCGTTCCAGCAGAAGACCGCCCGGCTGCAGCGGGCGGCGTTGGGCGCGGAAAACGTTGCGGATGAAGCGCAGACGCGCCTCAATTACGTCAAACGGGCGTTGTTGGATACCCCCGGCGCCGATCCGGCGCTGCTGCAAGAGGCGCTGGCGCTGGAAAACCGCCTGAAAGATTTGCAAACCAGGCTCTCCGGCGACCGGGTCATCGCTTCCCGCAACGAGCCTACCCCGCCGGCCATCGTTGACCGGGTGCAGGGGATCGTGTACGGGCACTGGGCTTCCACTTCCACCCCCACCCAAACCCACCGCGACGCCTATCAAATCGCCGCGGATGAATTTGGCGCAGTTTTAGAAGGGTTGCGGGTATTGATCGAGGTGGATTTGAAGAGCCTGGAAGACCGGCTGGAGAGCGCCGGCGCGCCCTGGACGCCCGGGCGGGTGCCGCGCTGGAAAGCGGAGTAGTACGGCTGCCGTGTACCGGATACCAGATGCCGGAATCTGGTATCTGGTATCTAATATCGGGCATCTGTTATCCGGCGGGAGAGCAGCGCCTCGTAAATGGTCACGTTCATCAGGTATAACAGCAGCCCGTAGATGAAATCTTCCACCGGGATGGTGAATACCCGGAATCCCAAGTTTTCCGCGTTATTGTACCACACCACCTCCCCTTCGATGAAAGAGCCGGTGAGGATGCCGTTTACGATCAGGAACGGGAACGCGAAGATAATTCCGTAAGCGAGGTAAAATCTCCCCAGGTAGTTCGATTTGAAAACCGTTAAATGCAGCAGCAGAAAAATTGCTGTGGAAATAAAGGTCACCCCGGTGTATAAACGGTCCAGGTTGGCCATCCCCACTAACAGCAGCGCCGCCGCCAGCGCCTGGGTGATGAGCCTGGCGTAAGGCTGCAGGAAGTCGCCCCGGGGCATTTCTTTCAACGCGGCATAGGTAAACACGCAGGCGTAGGGAATGCAGATGAAAAACAGCCACTCCTCCAGGGGTAAATTCAACAGATAGACGCCCGTCAGGTATTGGGGGTTGAATCCCCACACCCCCCGGTGGGTGAAAAATACGTCCCAGGCAATAAAAACGGCCGCGGTGGTTAAAATGGCCGGCCACAGCGCGTACCAGGTGCGGTAAAAACCCAGGCGGCGGTGAAAGCTAAACCCCAGAGGAACGCTGGCGGCGAAAAGATTAACGAGCAGATAGGTTAGCATTTTGCCTTTTCAGTTTGGTTTCCCTGGCTTCGGCCAGGTATTTGCGCGGCACCCATAACAGGCCGAAGCACTCCCCATCCGCTTTGTCGAGATGTTTGTGGTGGATCTTGTGGGCTTTGCGCAGGCCCATCAAATAGACATTTTCGGTGCGGGTAAGGATTTTGAAGCGTTGGTGCACAAAGATGTCGTGCAGCAGCAGGTAGGTGAAGCCGTAGAGGGTGATTCCCAAACCGGCCCACAGGCGCGGGTCCATCCAGCCGTTGGCGTAGCCCAGGAAGATCAACAGCATTCCCGGGATGGCGAAGATCAGGAAGAACGCGTCGTTGCGCTCCAGGAATCCGTAATCTTCCTTGCGGTGATGGTCGCGGTGCAGGGTCCAGAGAAAGCCGTGCATCACGTATTTGTGGGTAGCCCAGGCCACCAATTCCATCAGCGCGAAGCTGGCGATCAAAATGAGGATGTTCAAAGCTAACATGGTCAAATCTCCTTTGCTTTTTAACTGGGTGAAACAATACTCAACTCAAATCAATCCTACAATAGCAAAATAAATCAACTGCGCGAAGAAGGCATGGAGCGCCGGCGCGGGCAGTTTTTCCCGGAACAGCCCCAATTGCAGGCCTCCGAAAGTGAAGAGGAAGCTGATCAGCCACCAGGCGAGGTAGTTTTGCAAAGGCACAACGTTCCCGCTCCAGGACCAGTACCCCAGGGTAATCGCCGCCGGTTCCATCATCACGTCGAACAATACCATCAGCAATCCTACCGCCAGGCTCAGGGCCGCGGGATTCCGATCCGCAAAGCGGGGAATGGTTTTCTGCACTACCGCAATGCTGGACAGCAGCATCCCCAGCCAGGCAAAACCGATGGCCAGGGGAACCCCGCCCAGTTGGGGGCGCAGGGTTTCCCCGTAACGATATTCTCCGAAGATGGTCCCGGTTTGCACTCCCACCCACTCGATCCCAAAAGAGACCAGCACCACCGCCGCCGACCAGGCGGAGAAGCGGAACAGAAACGCGGGCGCGGCCTTCGTTTTGAGTTTTTGCGTTTCTCCATACGCCTGGCGGCATTCAAAGAAAATCCACAAGGAAATGCCCACCACCAGGGGGCCGGCCAGCAGCGCCATCAACCCTTGAAAAATCCCCAGGACGTGCCACAACCCCCCGGCGCTCAACAAAACGTAGAGAATGATGATTTTAAATTTTTCCGGAACGATCCCGAACTTACGGGCTTGCTCGATATTTGTGTGCATCATCGTTTTGGCCATGCGCATTAAGGTTTAACAAATTCCGGATTCCAGATGCCGGATACCGGAATGGGGTATCCGGCATTCGCTATCCGAGACATCCGTTTACGGTATCACCCGGACCTCCCGGCCTTTCCAGGAGACCACTCCCCGCCGGGCTTTCAGAAAAGAATTGACCGCAATAACCACGGTGTAAATTACTCCCAGGGGATTCAACAAAAGCCCCGCCGCTGCCGGGTGACGAAACTTCCAGGCGTAGATAGAACGCAGCAGCAGGTTCATGCCCACGGCGGTAAGGGCGAGCGCATTCAGCGGGAACGCGGCCAGCAGGGCGTAGGGCGCTACGAATGCCGCCAAAAACGCGGCAATTACGCCCCAGAAGGCGAATCCATTGTAACCGCCGATCCCGTACAGGTTCTTGGTGAACCCTTCCCAAAGCTGCCCGGCGGTTTGGTACATCCGGCAATATACCATTCCGGTTCCGGCAGCTACCAGGGTGCGCACCCCGCTCCGTTTGGCCAGGCGGCTCAACTCCACGTCCTCCACAATCCGGTCGCGCACCGCCCCGTGCCCGCCGAGGCCCCGGTATGCCTCGCGCGTGAAGGCGATCCACTGCCCGTTGGCGGCGGCAAACAGGGGAGAGCGGCTGTGATAGGTTAACCACAGCGGCAGGGAGCCGTAAACAAATATATCAATAACCGGGATGACCAGTTTTTCCGCCAGGGTTCCGGTAAGCTGCTGCGGAAACGCCGTAAACAGTCCCAGGTGATACTTCTCCATCCAGGCCACGGTGTTGAAGACGGCCTCCGGGGCGTGGCGGGTATCTGCATCGGTAAAGATCAAAATTCCCCCCTGCGCGGCCTGGCTAAGCTGCTGGCAGGCCCAGTTCTTCCCGCTCCATCCGCGGGGCAACGGTTTGCTTTCAAGGTGCTTCACCCGGCGGTCTTTTGCCGCCAGCCCGGCGATCAATTCGGCAGTGCGGTCGCTGGATTGGTCGTCATAAACGATAATCTCATAATTCGGATAATCCTGTCCGAGCAATCCTTGCAGGCAATGTTCGATGTTCTTTTCCTCGTTCCGCGCCGGCACCAGCAGGGAAACTTTGGGAGCGCGGGTAAGAGCCGGGGCTTTGGCCAGCCACGGCCCGGCCAGCACGTTGAATAGCGTAACCGTTAGATACACGGCCAGCAAGGCGATGGAGATATATAAGACCAGGGTTATCATCATTTTGAATCGTGAGTTGTTTTCCCGAAGAACAGATCCACCTTGCGGTTCAGCGAGAGGCGGCCCTGAAGCAGCGGTTCTCCTTTTTCCCGGTTAACGATGCGCAGGGACAGGTCATGCAGAAGAGATTCCTCCATCTCTTCCAGCGCCCGGATGCCAGGGAAATTGCCGGAATCGCACACCAGGTTTTTTCCGAACAGGAAGAACGCTTCCGGGCGCTGCTCGCCCAGGTGCTCGCAGCGAATCGCCAGGGGAAGAATGTTTACCTTGCCGGGGTAGTGTTCCCCCAGCCAGGCGATCCCGCGCTTGAAATTCAGGGGACGTTTTCCCCAGGGCAGTAGCTCGCCCTGCGGGAAAATGCTCACCAGCGGCGCGGGCGAGCGATCCAGCAACTTGACGGTGTATTGCAATGACGCCACGACGCTCTTCGGCTGGCCGGGGTCGATGCTGTAAGCCCCCAGGCGGGAAAAAAAAGGGTATTTGGACAATTCGCTTTCCAGCATCATCACGTAAAATGGCCGCCCGAACCGGCGCAGGTTGAGAAAATATGCCAGGAAGCCGTCCCACCAACTGCTATGGTTGGGGGCCAGGAGCAGCGGTAAAGCCGGGTCCGGCCCCGGGAGGTCGCCTGACAGGTAGATTCCGTGGAAATGGCGCTTCAGCAAGCGGTTCAGGTACGGATCAAATAAATGTTTTGCCCAGCGGGCCGGCCTTGCCTGGATCATTGCTGTAGCTCTCCTTTGGGGCAGGGCGTTCAATAATTTGGGGACACGATTACGCGCCTCCCCATTACGCTCTGCTATGCGCCATGCTCTATGCGCTACGCTCCCTGCGGCAATCGCTCCGGCAGGGGATTGAAGCGGGTGCGCAGAATTTCCCGGGATAGAATCCCGATTTTTTTCATTTGCGAGACGAACACCCGGCCTAAAAAAGGGTTGTAATCCCGCGCTTCGATTTTGCGCAGAATGCCGCGGTAGATTTTGCTGGCGGAATAGATCGCGAATTGCGACTTCCGGTAGAGCATGGGGATGCCCTGGTTCGCCTCTTCGTAATAATGATGAGCGCGTTTCACCTGGAATTGCATCAGTTCCCGCAGGTTCTCAGTCATATTTTCGTGGATGATGTCCTGCTCCGCCGCCCCGAAGCGCTGCAATTCATTTAGGGGGAGATAGATGCGCCCCATGTTTTTATCCTCTTTCACGTCGCGCAGAATGTTGGTGAGCTGCATGGCCACGCCTAATTTCTCCGCGTATTGGAACGCCGCCGGATCCTTGTAGCCCAGCACGTGGGTCATCATCAATCCTACCACCCCGGCCACCCGGTAACAGAACACGTAGAGGTCCTCGAAGGTCTGGTAACGGGTACACTGGATGTCCATTTTTACCCCCTTCAGCAAATCCAGGGGGTATTCAAGAGGAATGCCGTAGCGTTTGGCCACCACAATAAAGGGGTGAATGACCGGGTGCTCCGATTCCCCGGTGCGGTAAGCGATCTGCAATTCGTTGGCGATGAAATCCGTCTCCGCCAGCAACTCTGCGGTGCTGCGCTGGCGGGGATTGTCGATCAGGTTATCCGCGTAGCGGCAGAATCCGTAGAGGGCATAGGTTGCCCAGCGCCGCTCCCGGGGAAGCATGCGAGCGGAGATATAAAAACTCTTGGAATGATGCGCGGTGAGAAGACGCGCATGTTCAAAAGATGCTTTATGCTCGGACACTTGCCAAAATTTCACGCCGCTCTCCTTTTATGCGAATTGTAGTTCCGGTTGAACGATTTGCGCCGGGTGCTGCAAATCGCTTAGAATTGCTTTTTCGGTCGCCTCGGCGGTCAGCAGCACGCCCGGCACCCCCGCCCCGGGATGGGTGCTGGCTCCCACCAGGTAGAGCCGCTCGAGGTCCTCGCTGCGATTGTGGGGCCGGAAACTGGCGGTCTGGGTCAGTTTAGGCTCCACGCCCCAGGCGCTGCCCAAGTAGTTGTTGCGCCGGTTGCGGAAATCTTCCGGGGTGAACAGTTCCAGCACCTCGATATTCTCCCGCAGCCCTTCCAGCCCGAATTCTTCTTCCAAAAAGCGCAGGATTTTCTCTGCAAACGGCCGCGCCGTCTGCTGCCAGTCGATGCCGGCGGCGAGGTTGGGCGCCGGAATCAGCACGTACATGCTCTCGCAGCCCGGGGGAGCCATGCCCGGATCCGTGCGGGTGGGCACGTGCAGGTACATGGAGAAATCATCCGCTAAAATTTTGCGGTCGAAAATATCCCGCACCAGCTCTTTGTAGCGCTCGGAGAGGATCAGGGTATGGTGGCGCAGTTGCGGATATTGCTTTTTGACCCCGATGTACAGCAGAAAAGTGCTCATCCCGTAAGCCAGCTTCTGCACCTTGCGGTCGCTCCATTTCTTGCGGTGCTCCTCGGCGATCAAATCCGAATAGGTGTGCGCAAAATGGGCGTTGGAGACCACCGCGTCGGCCTCGTAAAGCTCCCCGTTGGCGACGACGCCCCGGGCCCGTCCATCCTTTACCACGATTTGGGAAACTTCCGCGTTGGTCTTGATTTCCCCGCCGATCTCCTGAAATACTTTCTGAAATGCTTCCACCAGGCTATACATTCCCCCTTTGCTAAACCACACCCCGCCGATTTTTTCCAGGTAAGGGATCATCAAGTACACCGCCGGAGAGCGGAAGGGGCTGCCGCCGATGAACAAGGGATGGAAGGAAAAGGCGAAACGGTTGCGGGGATCTTTGAAATAGCGGGATACCACGGTGTAGGCCGGCAGCAGCGCGTTCAGGCGCAAGGCTTTCGGTAAGAATTGCAGCAGGGTGTTCAAATCAAAGGGGCGAGCGCCCAATCCATCCACGATCACCGCGTTATACAACTGGCGGATGAGGTTCATAAAACGGTCGTAATTTTCCGCGTCCCGGGGATGAAATTGCGCCATTTGCTCCTTCATGCGCTTGCTGTCGGCGCTGTAATCCAGTGAAGAACCGTCGTGAAAGTACATCCGGTAGAAGGGATCGAGATAGATCAAATCCAGGTAATCTTCCATGCGCCGCCCGGCTAAGCGGAAAATCCGCTCGATGATGTCCGGGGCGGTAATCAGCGAAGGCCCCATGTCGAAGGTGTAGCCGCTCTTTTTTAACTGGTAGGCGTGGCCGCCCACTTGTTCATTTTTTTCGAAAATGGTGGTCTGAATTCCCCGGGCTTGCAGGCGGATGGCCGCGGCCAATCCCCCGAACCCGGAGCCGATAATGGCTGCTCGTTTCATACTCTCCTCTTTGGTTGCATCATTTTGATCCGGTTGAATTCAACCTTTTTTACTTGATTTATGTTATCTCAACTTTATCACTGCTTAAGCGGGAGCGCGGCATCGTGAAGTCGTTCTCCCTGCTTTCCGCACTCTGCTCTATGCTCTCTGCACCCTGCCCCGCTTCTCCCGGCATCCTCGACGATCAATTCTGCGGCAATTTTACCGGAGAGCAGCACCAGGGGAATTCCCCCGCCGGGATGGGTTGAACCACCTGCAAAATACAGCCCTTTAAGCTCCCGGCTGCGGTTGGCAGGGCGGCGGAAGGCGGTGCTGCGGCGGTTGGAAGAGATCCCGTAAATACTGCCCCGGTTGCTGCCGTACCGGGAATAGAATTCTTCCGGAGTAATAACCCGTTCGGTTTCGACCTGCCCGCGCAGGTCGATGCCCCGGCGGCGCAGTTTGCAGAAAATCGCTTCGCGCATCCGCTCCGTTTCCCCGCTCCAATCCTGCCCCTCTTCCAGGTAGGGCATGTTCAGGAGCACGAACCAGTTTTCTCCATAACCGGGGGCGTCAGCGGGGTCGGTTTTGGAGGTCACGGCGATGTAAATTGTGGGGTCGTCCGGCGCCCGCCGCTCGCAGAAAATTTGCTGGAATTCCTCCCGGTAATCGGCGGAGAAAACGATGTTGTGGTGCGCCAGTTGGGAGTATTTCCCGGCCACGCCCCAGAGGAACACCAAACCGGAGAGCGAGGGTTCCAGGCGATTGAGCTTCTGTCTCCGGGCCGGAAAACCGCCGATCAGCCGGTTATGGGTGCTGACCACGTCCGCGTTGCAGACCAGGTAATCCGTTTCGATAAGTTCCCGGTTCACCTGCACCCCTAGAATCCGGCCATCCCGGTGAATAATTTGCTCAACCGGCGAGTTCAGGTGAATTTCCACTCCCAAATCCCTGGCCAGCCGTTCCAGGGCCTCTACCAGGCGGTACATTCCGCCGCGGATGTAGTACCCGCCCAGCCCGTGTTCCACGTAGGGGATAATATTCAAGGTCGCGGGGGCCTGAAAAGGATCGGAGCCGTTATAAGTGGCAAAGCGGTCGAACAGTTGAACGGTGCGGGGATCGCGGAAAAAGCGCGAAACGCCGCGGTGCACAGTGCGCAGGGGATCGATGCGGCGCAGGCGGAGCAAGGTGCGCAGATTTTCGCGGGTAAACAGTTTCTTTGCCTCGTGGATCGGCGAATTCAGGAAGATTGCGGCGGTAAGCTCGTAAATACCACGGGCGTACTCCAGAAAGGCGGGGTAATTCTGCGCGTCTTCCCGGGAAAGCTTAGCAATCTCCTCCGCCATTTGGGATACATCGCTGCTGGCGTTCAGAACCGCGCCATCCTCCCAGAAATAACGGCAAAGCGGCGTTAAGGGAACAAATTCGAGATAATCTTCCCGGCGCGCCCCGGCAAACCGGAAGAGGGCGTCGATCACGAACGGCATGGTGAGCAGCGACGGCCCGGTATCGAAGCGATAGCCGCCGGCGGTGAATTCGTTCATCTTTCCACCCGGGCGGGAATTCCGCTCGAACAATTGAACCCGGAAGCCGCGCCGCTGCAAGCGGATGGCCGCGCTCAACCCGCCCAGCCCCCCGCCGATGATTGCCACTCTTTCCTTCATTATAAAATATCCGTTCCAGTTTTATCGTCTCATAAAAGCGTTATGAGCGTTTTTAATATACCACCAATTTTTACACTTGTCAAGAAAAAAATCGCTCATAACGCTCATTTCTATTGACAGAACTGTTTTCCCATTGTATATTAGCGCCTGTTGTATATATTCCGTGCTTTTTGGCTCTCAGGCGGGCAGCAGGCAACTTTGACCATTGCTTACTGCCTGCTTAGCATTTTTTAGCCCGGCAATAATTACCGTGTAATTTCGATAGATGAGGAGAACCGCATGGGCCATGAATTACAAACCCTGAACAGCATTGAAGCGGCCAACATCCTGGGCGTGAACGTTTCTACCATCAAACGTTGGACGGAGGAGGGAAAGTTGGAGTGCATTAAAACCGCCGGCGGGCATCGCAAATTTTTGATGAGCCAGTTGGCGGCCTTTTTGGAACATAATAAGAAAAAAACCTCCCGGGCTAACCTGGTTCCCCTGGAAAGCGAGACCGACCTGCTGCTCAACTATCATATTATGAAGGGGAATTTCGAGTACCTGGTAAATTTCGTGCGGGAGCAAGCGCTGGCCTGCAACCGGGAGCGAGTTCAGCAGGTGTTAAACGGCCTGTACCTGGGGCAATATCCTCTGCACGTGATTTACGACCAACTGCTTACCCCGGCGCTGCACCAGATCGGCAACTTGTGGGCGGAAGAGAAAATTTCCGTGATCGAGGAGCATTTCGCTTCCCAGGCCATCCGCGACAGCCTCATCCGCCTGCAAGGGATCATTCGCATTCCTTCTGAAAAGATCGGCGCCGCGCTGTGCCTGAATTTTTCCTTCGAATTGCACGATATTGCCCTGAAAATGGTGGACCACGTGCTGGAAGCGCGGGGATTCCGGGTATTCTTCAGCGGGCAGATTACTCCTGCGTTGAATATCGAGCGGGTGTTTGCCGCCCCTGGGCCGGAACGGGTGTATATCTCCAGCACCCGGGTGGAAAATCCGGCGGCAACCCAGGAAGAATTCGACCGCATCTGCCAGTTCAGCGCGGAACATCATGCCCGGGTTTTTGTGGGCGGAAGCGGTTTCCAGGCGCTGGAGATCAAAAATCCCGGGCTGGTGACGGTTTTGCACTCATTTGAAGAGGTATTCCGGAGTTAAGGAGCAGGCAACGGGATGCGGCAACAACCGGAGACCGGTCGTAAGCCCTCATCCGATAATGGGCGGAGGCTTGCACCCATCGATCAGCGGATGGATCACCCAATTGTTCGCGGGATCGTCCCTGCTGCCGCCTTCTTCCGCTTCGTTGGCGTTTCGTATGGCGCTGCACCAGGCTCCCAGGGCGTCTTTCACTTTTTCCGGGGTATCCAGCCCCAAACCGTTGCCGAGGTCGGACGGCCAGGCCTGTTCTTCGGTCAGAGAACCGATGACCTGGCAATCGTGCACGGCGTGAATTTCATTCCATCCCCCGTGAAGCGAGTCGTAGATCCAATCCCCTTTAACCACCACAATATCCCCCTTCTTCAACATCCCCAAATTGGGATTTATGTCTTCCGGGTCGCCGGGATTCAAAGGATCGAAAATAGCGGTGTACCCGCCCAGTAAAGTGAAGAGTAACGCCAGTAAGCGCAGAATCAAACTGGCGGGAAATGGAACGAGCAGCGAGGCGATCAACAGGGCCAGGATCACGCTTGCCCAGGCCAGGACATTGCGAATGCCGCTTCCTTCGAATTCGCAATGGAGCGCTTTGACGTATTTGAGATGTGCTTCGTCCTCCACGTAACCCCGGCCAATGTCCAATACGGCCTGGTTCGGCTTGACCAAATGGCCCTGCACCGGGTTGTCCCAATATTCCTGCTTGCCTGCTTCGAGGGTGGTCGGGCCGGGGGCGAGCAATATATTCATGGTGGCGTCGTCGTCGCCGGCTTTTTTGGTCGGCTGGGGCTTCCCCTTGCTCAACACGACTCCAATGGCGCATTCTTCCCCGCCCAGGCAGATCAAGCGGTTATATAGCCACCAGACCAGGAACGTAATCAATATGACCAGCAGGCCGATGGCAATCGGCACAACCCAGACATTGTAAGCGTTGATGAGCGCGGCAACGATCAGCCCGATGACCATGGTGTAATAAGCATATCCACCAAATGTCTGGTGCACGTAGTTGATCGGTTTCGCGCAGGAGGTATATTGCCGGTAAGCCATGGCGGCGGTTCCTTCGATCGGTTAAGTTGTGGAGACAACCAGCGAGACGCCCCCCGCATAAGTACCGCCATGCAGGGGTCCGGTCGATGAAAGGCGGGGTTGTCGATTTTAAGACAATCCTGATCTGTCTCATCCCTGGCCGGGTGCGGTTGTTTCAGAAACGCACAATAGCCTTTCAGCGCTTTCCAAAAACGCTTCAGGATATCGAAGGCGTCCAATATCCATTGGTAGGCCAGTATCTTCACTAATTGCCGCAGAACCTGGAAAATAAATTTGATAATATTCATACGCTCGTTGCCATGATATGGGGTTTCAAAGACACGCGCAAGCGGGCCTTACAGATCCGGCAGCAACCGCAAATGCTTGCGGGCTTTTACAGGCGGACGCTTTTCGTTTTTACCGCCGGTGAATGATTTTTTGTTGTAGAAATACCCTTATTATTCGTTTGATGGACAATGTTACTGCCGAAAAGAGATATTATCAAGAAAGTGAAATCAAAAACGATGGGGCTTTTTGCCAAGCCGGTTGGTTGGAGCGTAAACGGGGGAGACCGGAACAGCCTTCATAATACATAGCGCAGTGTTTGGAGGGAACTGCCCGGTTAATTAATCAAAGATCATCATTGCTGGCGAAAAAAAAGCCCCCTTGAGCCTCAGTTCCGGCAGGGACGGTTGAAATTTTTAAAATTCTCATAGCGAAGCCATCCCTTCGGGAAATGTCACGTGATAGTACACTCTTAACGAGTATATCTCCTTCATCCTTTTTTCAACTCATGCCAAAAAAAATAAAATCGAAACATTCCCTTTGGCGGTTCGTTACAACCGCCTTAAATTAGACGTTCGACTAATTACGGAATCGGTCGAACGCATAATCGAATCAGGAGGAAAACGATAGATGTCCGGCACCAATGACCTGGCAAAACGGAATTTGATCAAGCAATCCGCCCGGAATTTGTTCTTCCATTTCGGGTTTACCAAAACCTCTATGGATGACATTGCCCGGCAGAGCGGCATGGCCAAACCGACTCTATACTATTATTACACCAACAAAGAGAGCATTTTCAACGAGATCGTGATCGAAGAGGCGCGGGCGTTCATGGACAGCGTGGAACAAAAGCTGCCGGAAAATGCCCCGGCGGATGAAAAACTGGCCATCTTTTTTCGTACCACTTATTGGGATTTAAAGCAATATGCCGAAGAGATGGAGGAAGTGCCCTCCTATCTTTGCGACCACTCTCCGCACGGGCGCCCGATTGTGGAGAAAATCAACGCCCTGTTTCGCGAAAAAATGCTGCCGATGTTGAGAGCCGGCAAAGAAGAAGGAGTGTTCGATTTCGAGGATGAAGAAACCACCTCAGCGGCGCTGGTGTTTATGACCGATTTCTTGAATCTTGACTGGATGCACCGCCACCCGGAAAAATTGCGCGACCAGGTGGCGGAAAGAGTGATCGAAATTATTCTGAACGGACTGAAAAGGAGGCCTTGATGCTCAAGCAAATTGTATTCATCATCCTGTCGTTCCTGGTTACCCAACTTTGGGGGAAAGAATATGACCTGCAAGCCGTACTAAAAATGGCCGATGAAAATAATAAACAGATTCAGTTAGCCCAGGCGGATTTAAAGACCGCGGCCGCGGAAAAAACCAATGCCTTTTCCGCCGCCTATCCCCAAATTGACCTGAACGCCGGTTATAACCGCAATCTTAAAGAGAATATATTCTACTTTGTCGCTCCCGATCCGGTAACCGGTGAACAGGTAACCCAAAGCTTTAAAACCTCCTTTGCCAATGAATTCCGGGTAAACGCGGTTTTAGAGCAAACCCTCCTCAGCTTCCAGGTGGGGTACGCCATCCAGGCGGCAAAATACTTTGATAAATTTACTAATTATAATTATGAGAATACCCGCCAGCGAATTTTAACCCGGGTAAAAACCGCCTTTTACGGCTGCATTCTGCTAAATGAGGCTTTAAAGGTGGCGGAAGATTCCGAAGCCAGCGCCAAAGACAACTACGAGAATATCAAGATCAAATATGAAGGCGGCATCGCCTCGGAATTTGAACTGCTCCAGGCGGAAGTGCGCTGGCAGAACAGCATTCCCAGGAGCATTGCCGCGCGCCGGGATTACGAGACCGCCTTAAACAATCTAAAAGTGCTCATCGGGGTTCCGGTGCAGGAGCCCATTACCCTTAGCGGCAATATTTTAACCTACCCGGAGCTCCCGGAAATGCCCGCTTTTACCCAGGTAACGGAAAAGCGCCCCGATTATAATGCCCTGATGTGGGAGCAAAAACTGCATCAAAAAAACGTTAGCATCCAGAAGGCCAGGTACTATCCCACTTTGGAGGGTTCTTTTGCCTACTCTTATGCCGCAGTTTCCGACCAGTTCGAGCTGGAACAGGATAACGATAATTACACCCTGGGGCTCTCCCTGCAAATTCCCATCTTTTCCGGGGGCAGCCGCCTGGCCCAGGTGCGCAAAGCCAGCGCGGACGTGGACCGGGTAACCACCCGGATTGCCGAAGCCAACGATAATATCCGGGTGGAGTTGGAAAACCTTCAACTGAGTTTAAAGGAAGCCATGCAGCGCATCCAGGCCACCCAAAAAGCGGTGCAATCCGCCCGCCGCGCCTTCGAGATCGCCGAAACCCGGGTGGAGAACGGCCTTTCTACCCAGGTAGAATTGAAAGACAGCCGGGTGGCCTTAGACCTGGCGCAAATCGAATACCTGACCGCCATCTACGACTACCTGAGCGCCTATTTCGACTGGCAACTGGCCACCGGGACGTTTTCGGAAACGGGATTTTAAGCGCCGGTAGTTTATTGTCAACCACATATTTTTTTTGAGTAAGGAGAACCCATGCAGAAGATCACTTTAGCGGTATTGATGATTCTCGCCTCGCTGTTGCTCATGCAGTGCGGCGACGAGGGAAACGCAGAAGCATCGGCGGCGAGAATCGAAAAAGTTATTCCGGTGAAAACCATCTCCCTGGAGGCGCAATCTTTCGAGGACTATTTGCAGGTTACCGGGACGGTCAACGCCCGCAACCACATCAATATTATTGTCGAAGAGGGAGGCATTTTGAAAAAGGTGCCCATCGACAAGGGCCGCCGGGCCGCCGCGGGAGATACCCTGGCGATTCTGGAAAATAAAGTGCTGGAAGCCGGATACCACCAGGCTCGTGCTGCCTTGCAGCAAGCGGAATTGGATCACCGCAGCAAGAAGGTATTATTCGAGAAACGCGCCATTTCGGAAAATGAATTCCTGAACGCCGAATACGCTCTCGCCGCCGCCAATGCCGCCTACGAAATGGCCAGTGTGCGTTATAGCAAGTTGTCCATCACTGCCCCGTTGAAGGGATTGGTGAACAACCGTTACTACGATTTGGGCGCTTATACCAATCCCATGACCCCGATTTTTGAATTTATCGACAATGATTATATGAAAATCCGCGCCGGGGTTGCGGAACGGTTCCTGGGGGATATTAACATCGGCACCCCGGTGGAAGTTACCTTCGACGCCTACCCGGATATGAAGATCGACGCCAAAATTAGTTTTATCTCCGGCAGCGTTGCTCCCGAAAACCGCACCGTGGAGATCGAAATCCAGGTGCCCAACCAGGGCGGCAAGCTGGCTCCGAACATGATCGCGAACGTTCGGGTATTGCGCCAGAGCTACCGCGACCGGGTGGTGATTCCCCTGGATGCCCTGATCCAGTCCGAAGAGGGTTGGTACGTATTTGTATCGAATAGCCATCACGCCAGGAAAATCTATGTAGAAAAGGAAGCAGTTTACGAAAACCGGGTGCTGGTTAGCGGTCTGGAACCGGGCCAACAACTGGTGGTGGTCGGGCACCACGAATTGAGCGACGGGGACTCGCTGCAGATTGTGAATAATTGAGCTCGATGCTCGATGCTCGATGCTCGATGCTCGATGCTCGATGCTCGATGCTCGATGCTCGATGCTCGATGCTCGATGCTCGATGCTCGATGCTCGATGCTCGATGCTCGATGCTCGATGCTCG
>WYBG01000508.1 GCA_011526015.1 Deltaproteobacteria bacterium
TATCAAAGCAACCGGGACCGTTCCTTTCTGGCGCAGGTAGAGTTTTATGGACTCCGGTAAATCGTGAAAATAGTATTGCGGCCCGCCTGAGACGCGGCTTGCTCTTTTGGTCTGCTGCAGGTGCATATTTTCTTCTTTCCGTTAAAAAAGAGGATAAAACCTCCCGGAGGTTTAGAACCTCCGGGAGGTTAAATAATTTTCAAAAATATGGCGACCCCGCTTCGCCCTTCGATGAACTCAGGGTGTAGCGGGGAATCCGTGAAAAACAAAGACAAAAAAAGATAAATAATCAAATAATTCAAACAATCGAATGATCAAAATGATTGTCCGTAACAAACGGCGCGCACATGGCCGTAGCTGCCGAGGTCGCGGCCGTCGCAGATGCCGATGTAGAAATTGACCACCCACGCAACAGACGCGCTCTGTTGATCAGAAGTCCAAATCCATCCCTGCGTTTTATCAAAAACCGGGTCTATGTATAAACCAGCGTTCTCCTTCTCAGGCTCCATCAGCGACATCGCTTCTTCCAGGGTCGGCAAGCGCCAGTCGCTGTATCCGGCAAAGCGCTGCCGGTTCAGTTTTTCAATATATTTTTTGGCCTCTTCATAAACAATATACCCCGGCGAACCCGCCTGCTGCCACATCAGCCCGGTGGCATAATCCTTCACTACTTTTCCACCGGACCTGGTTTGCGGTTCATACAGATGAATACATCCGTTACCGCGATTGAAATGAGATTCGAAATAATCTAACCGCTTTAGCATTGCTTCGACGGCGTTACTACCCAATTGGATTGCCTTCTCACGCAACTTATAGGGCGGTGGCATATTCAAACCCTCCAAATCATCTCCCAGCGCCACCAGGTTGCGCCCAGCCTCAACCCGCTCCGGGAAGGGCAGGCTGCCAGGGAGTAGGCTAAGCAATGCCTTCCGCAAACGCTCCAGGTAGGCCTTGCCGCCGTTGGGATCAAGGGCATCACGCTCAATTCTTTCAGTGCCCAGCAGTAAGGCAATATTTGAGGACCAGAGGTGCTGGCGCTCTTCGGCAGGGCTGCTTGCTTCGATTTTGGGGCATAAGCGGTAGGCTAAATCTAACAAGGTGTTTTCATTCCGGCGGTTATAGAGCAATTCTTCAAAACCCAGTTGCACGGCGGTCGCCCAATAATTGCCTTTCGAGGCATGTTTCATTACCTCCCGGGCCGCATCACGCCGAGAGACCAGGTAACACCCGGCAAGATACTCCTGAAAGGTGCGGTGAGGAAATCCATAGGACAACGGTTTGCGAGGCTCGCCGCCATAACCGATGAGTAACCCGGAACGCTGGTCCACATAATCCAGAAATTCACCAGCCAGCGTCAGATTATCCAGGTATTCCGCTTTCTCCAGAATTTCGATGGCGTCGCTGCGCTTTAAATCGCTGGTTTCTTTATCTCTCCCACTGCGATGAGATTCATAGGCCAGCCCTTCCAATGTCTGGCGCAACCGCAGGTCGTCATTAAGGAATGTTTTTAACGCCGGGGAAAGCGTTAGCTCATCCTCCCCGGCTTTGTGTTTTTGCCAGCGGCTAACCAGGAGTTCCACCGCTTTATCATAAAGTTTTACCCGTTCCCGGGGTAGTTTGGTTTCTTCTTGGTGAATTAACGTCATGGTGGTCAGCAACATAGGGTTTTCTGCCAGCTCGATAAGCTCTGTAGAAGTTGCCGCACGCTTCAGGTTAGCAATCCTCTCTTTAACCTTGCGAGCATCCATTTTCCCCAGGTTCCGCAGGGCTTGATACCAGGCTGTCACAAAGCCTTCAATTTTTTTTTTGCTAAATTGCGCCAGGGTATAAGAATCGAAATTAGAAGGCAGGCTATCGGCGGTATATGAATTTGAACGGCAGGTGATAATGATGCGTTCGGGGTGATAATGCTGTACCAGGGCATGGACGGTTTTGCGGATTTCTTCGCGTAAATCAAAGGGAACTTCATCCAATCCATCCAGCACCAACAAACTTTTTCCGCTGAGTAATGCCTCATCTAACCATGGGTGGAAGGATTCCGCATTAAGCCGCTTGAGTTCCTCCTTGAGCTGTTCCCGGAAAACTTCTACCCGTTCTTGTTGCTGGTCTTTCTCACCCAGGCGGGAAAATTCCTGAAGCGCAAGACGGGGGGCCAGCTCCCGCAAGGTAACGAACACCGGTAACAAGACATCGGGGAAGCCGGGGGGTAATTTAATCATTGGATCCTCAAGCGTGGCTGCCAGCCAGCCGCAAAGCATTTTAACAAAAGTGCTTTTTCCCGAACCGGGCACGCCCAGCAATACCAGGCGATTGGTTTTGCCCGCTGCAGCCAATGCCGGCGTAGATCTCTCGGTAGTATCTAATGCGATGTAAACCTTTTCCAGGGTAACCGTTTCTTCCGTACCCTCATCGCCGCCCAGCGCCGCCAGCGGCAGGCTGTTACAAAATTTTCGTAGCCGTTCCAGGTAGCGGCGCCGGGCATCTTCGAACTGCTTTTTCTCCCGGTGTTCTGGGGTAACATCTACCACCGGCATGGGATGCTCCGGCATTTGAATTTTTACGGTCAAGTCAATACGGGGAATAGCGAAATAGGAGATTTCCCGGTCGCTTATCCTTTTAGCGGCGAGTTGACCTTCGCGTAACTTCAGGGTGTTTCGTTCCACATCCCGCAAGTAGTGTACTAATTCCCGCAGTTCGGCGAGCATCTCCTTCTGCAAGCCGCTCTGTTTACGCAATTCTTGCACCTGGATAATCTCAACCAATTCGGGTTCTTCTGCCGCGGCTTCAATGAACGCCGCTTCAAAACGATCCATGGCGCGTTCAAAATCGAAACCCGCTACGCTCCCTTCTTTGCCGGCATGTTCCTGGAATATCGCCCATAGCTCTTCGCGGTTGGCCGGGGTACCCCGCAGCAGCGCTTTCAACTCCTGCACGGTATGTTCATCATCGAAGAAATCGTGCAGGAGTTTTTTTAGACGCTTTTTCGGAGGGTCTTCCAGATTCGCCGCGTTGGTTAGCAGCGCCACCAACGCGCTATGCACACAGCGTTCGACCGCGCGTTCCTTTTCCGGGGTTTTAAATTTCTGGCTCAACGCCTTCCCGGATTTCTCGATCAAATTTGCCGCCAATTGCGCATAAATGGCTGCTGCAATGCTCATCAAATCCATGGTTTCGCCTTCCGTTCCCGCCGGGTGAATCTATTTTCCGGATGGAATAATTTAGGAAATTTCAAGGAATAACCTAAGCGAAAAAAACCTTGCGGCGCCGCCGCGGCGACCTCGCCAACCGGAACCAACCCCCAAATTATCTTTGATATTGCATTACTTACCCAATCCGTTTAAATTTTGCAGTTTTGAAACAGAACAGGGACGCCCCCTTAGCTCAGGCGGATAGAGCATCGGATTCCTAATCCGGGGGTCGCAGGTTCGAGTCCTGCAGGGGGCACCCATACTCATTGATGAAAATGCTTCGGGCAGGAGATGAAACAACATGTTAAAGGCGAAGAAGAAGTACACCAAACGGGAATTGAAGCAGGACCAGTTCGTGCTGGCCACCATGAAAGCGAAATCGTTTTTTGAAGACCATTACCGGCAAATTGTTTACGGCGTCCTGGGGGTAGTTGCTGTGGCGGCCCTGGTATGGTTTTACCTGAACTCTCAGAAAAGCGCCCAAAAAGAAGCCCTTTCCTTGCTCTCCACCGGCCAGGAACAGATCCGCAACGGCGACAAGGAAAATGGCATGGCTACCTTTGCCGAGATCGCGGAGCGCTACAATGGCACCCCCGCCGCGGGCGAGGCGGCTTTCTTCCTGGCTAAATTTTATTGGGAAGACAACGACTTCACCCAGGCAAAAAAGTATTTCAAGGTGGTTATTGACGACTACGCCGGCAAGAACATTATGGCCCAGGCGGCTTACGCCGGGTATGCCGATTGCCTGATGGGCGAAAAGGAGTATGCGGAAGCGGCAAAGAACTACGAAAAGGCTGCTATCATCGATCCGATGTTCCCTATGGCCGCAGATTATTTTTACAGCGCCGCCCAGGCTTACCGGGAAGCCGGCAATCCCCAAAAAGCTAAAGAGTTATCCGACAAAGTCATCAAGGATTATAATAATCCTACCTTGAAAAACCGCGCGGAAGTATTGCTGCAAAGCCTGGAATTGTAATCTCCGGAACTTCAGACCTCAAAGGTTTTCTGACGAGGCCATCCCTGCCGGGGAAAAACCTTTGAGGTCTATACTCCCCAAGGCCACATTCTGAGCTTTTCAAGATGCTCGATACTGGATGCTCGATAAACCGGCTAATCCAGCATCCAGTATCGAGCATCGAGTATCGGTAAAAAGCTCAGTTTATGACCTTTCGCAGTATATATCCACCCCGTTAGGCCAGCATTTTCCCATTCTCTAAAATTTTCTGGCCGTCGATCTCCAGGGTCGGGTTCAATAGAATGCCGTCAACGTGAAAAGCCACGTTGCAGGTTCCGCCCATGGAAACGTTGTTGCCTAAGGCCAGGTGAACCGTGCCCAGCACTTTTTCATCCTCCAACACCGTTCCCTTGATTTCCGCCATGTAATTGGTGCCTACCCCTAATTCTGCCAGGTTGCGGGCTTTTTCACCCACGGAAGCGACCATTCTTTCAAACTCTTCGGCCTGTTTTCCTCCTTCGATCTTTACGGCCTGGCCCTTTTCAACGGTGATTTTGACCGGCTCCCCGGTAATCAGGCCGATTCCGGCCAGGGAACCGTCCACCACGATGACCCCTTCGGCTTCTCCTTCCCGGGGCATCAAATACGCCTCTCCGGAAGGGAGATTGCCGAACTTCCCCGGCTCCAGCACCAGCCCGGTGGAAGGGATGGCGGTAATTCCCCCGATGGGAATGCGGATATCCGTTCCCGCCGGGGTGGTAACCTGCGCCAGGTCGCCGGCGGTGAGGATGGCGGCGATCTGCTCGGTCAGCCGGGCGATGCGATGATAATCCGCCCGCATGGTACGCACCATTATATCCTCGGTGATTCCCGGCATGGTGCCCACCCGGGCGCCCGCTTTACACGCAGCCCGCCGGGCCTCGGTATGGGTTAAGGAGGTGGTGGTGGGGCAGACCACCACGTCAACCGATTTCATGGCCTCCTGCACCGCCCCGGGGGGTTCTTCGCCGTTCACCTTCCGGGGGAGCATTTCCAGGTAGAGCACCTCCCGGGCCAGGTCCTGGCAAACTTCATAGAGCGCCTGGCCGATGCGGCGGCGGTGAACATCGGTCACGACCAGCACGCTCTCGTGCCGGCGCACGCCTAAGCAATCCCGGGCGGCGACTAAGGCGGCTTCGAATAATGGTTCCATCTTCACCTCTGTTCGATGTTGGTTTTGGGCAGTGATTCCGGGTTCTAATTGGTTGAAATATCATCCCTTATGAACAAGGAGCCGGAAACAGCGCGGAGAAAATAACACTTGAATTTCCATACGCGAAACGTTAGCTTCGTTTTTGATAACGAAGGGAGTTTATGAAAATAATGGCAGGATTAAAAGAATAAAAATGGGAAAGTCCTCCGCAACAAGTATAAACGGCCAATAAAGAAGCGCTCGATCCTGCCGTTAATGAATAGAGTTGTTGCAAAATAAAAAATAAGCCACGAATGATCACGAATCTACACAAATGGTATTTCACAAAAGTAATTATTTTTATTGGTGTTCATTCGTGTCAATTCGTGACTAATATTTAACCTGAAATTCCCAAAACGTTATTTCGCAACAGGTCTAATATTGAATATTACAATGAGCAACTCCCAGGGCCGCCGCCGGCCGGGAATTATGAGCAGCATCGTTTTAGATGTACGAATTATCGCGAGATGTGAAGCACTATGGATGTGTTAGAAGTCATCGACATTCAGGAAGAAACCTATCGCGCGCTGAGGGGTCAATTTGACCCGGTATTCGAACGGTTGGTGGGGGAGGTCCGCAATTATAACCCCAATTTTGATGAGACGCTGTTGCGAAAATCCTATGAATTCGGGTTGTGGGCGCACCGGGAGCAGCGGCGCAATTCCGGGGAGCCCTATTTTGAGCACTGCCTGAACGTGGCCATGATCCTGGCCGAGATGCGTATGGACAGCACCACCATTGCCGCCGGCCTGCTGCACGACGTGGTTGAGGATACCGACTTCACCCTGAAAGACCTGGAAGATGAATTCGGAAAGCAAATTGCCCTCCTGGTGGATGGGGTCACTAAAATCGGGGAAATCAGCGGCCGCAAGAACCTCAGCTACGAATCCCGCCAGGCGGAGACTTTTCGCAAGATGTTGTTGTCCATGGCCAAGGACCTGCGGGTGATCATTATTAAATTTGCCGACCGCCTGCACAACATGCGCACCTTGCAGCACATGCCCGCCCGCAGCCGCATGCGCATCGCCATCGAAACCCGCGACGTATATGCGCCCCTGGCCAACCGCTTCGGTATGGCCCGGGTCAAAAGCGAATTGGAAGACCTCTCTTTCAAATTTTTTGATTATAAAGCGTTTGTGGAGCTCAAAAACCGCCTGAATCAGAAAAAAGAGGAGCGCGAAACCTACATTCACAAAACCATCGCCCCGATCGAAGAAGATTTGCAGGCCCACAACATCAAAGCCACGGTGCAGGGGCGTCCCAAACACCTCTATTCCATCCATCGCAAAATTCACGAGCGGCAAAAACCGTTTGAAGAGATTTACGATCTGTTTGCCATCCGCATTATCGTGGAAAAAGTGGAGGAGTGTTATTACGTGCTGGGGATCGTTCACAACCGCTACACCCCGGTGTACGAGCGTTTCAAAGATTACATCGCCATGCCCAAAATGAACGGCTACCAGTCCCTCCATACCACCGTGGTGGACAAAGAGGGGCACATGGTGGAAATTCAGATTCGCACCTGGGAAATGCACCGGATAGCGGAATTAGGGATTGCCGCCCACTGGCGTTACAAAGAAGGCGAGCGCAAAAAAGACGACATGGAAAAGCACCTCTCCTGGGTGCGGCAATTGCTGGAACAATACCAGGGCAACGAGGCCATGGACGCGCAGGATTTTCTGGATTCACTGAAAGTGAACCTCTATCAGCAGGAGGTATTCGTCTTTACGCCCCAGGGCGACGTGATCCGCCTTCCCCAGGGCGCGAATCCGGTGGACTTTGCATTTGCGGTACATACCAACGTAGGCATGCACTGCATCGGGGCAAAAGTAAACGGAAAGATCGTTCCCCTGAAATACTCCCTGAACAGCGGCGAGCAGGTAGAAATCATCACCAGCAACAACCAGCATCCCAACCAGGACTGGTTGACCTTTGTGAAAACCAGCAAAGCCCGGCACCATGTCCGCAAATATCTCCGGGAAGTGCGTTTCGAGCACAGCTTGAAGTTAGGCGAAGAGATCCTCACCAAGTATTTTAACCGCTTTAAAGAAAAACTTACCGATGAAAAACTCCAGGAAGCCGCCACCAAACTCAATTTTGACGAAATCCAGAACCTGAAGGCCGCGGTGGGGCGTGGAGAGGTGTCCATCGAGAAAATTCTCTCCGCCATCTCCGAAACCCATCCCAAAGAACAAAAAGAATCGCTCTTAAAGCGGATTTTGCAGCGCGATAAGAGCCATTCCGCCATCCGGGTGCAGGGCATGGATAACATCATGGTGCACATCGGCAAGTGCTGCCAGCCGGTTCCCGGCGACAACATCATCGGTTACATCACCCGCGGCAAAGGCGTGACCATTCACCGCACCACCTGCCCGAACATGCAGAGTTTGGTGGACAAGAACGATCGTACCGTGCCGGTGAATTGGACCGTGGAAGTAGAGGAAGAGTTCAAGGTGCAGCTCTCCCTGCTTGGGGAGGACCGCCGCAATTTGATTCGCGACATTGCCCAGGTGATCTCCAATAATAACATCAATATCCTGAACATGGACATCAAGTCGAAGGACAAACTGGCGATCGGCAAAATCGTTATCGAAGTGAAAAACCTGCCCCATCTTACCCGGGTGATAAACGCCGTTACCAAGGTGAAGGGCATTATCAGCGTGGAGCGGATAGAACCCGCTTCCCGGCGCAGGAGCAGGGGGAATTAGGCAGGAGCAGGGTAAAATTGCCAATTAGCAATTGCCAATTGACAATTGCCAATTACAGGGGCAGGAGCAGGGGGCAGGGAGTAATACGGTTGACCGCTGCCTACTGCTTATTGCCTACTGCCTACTGGTTGCTGTGAGTTTCGCCTGAGGAAATCCAAATCAGCCAAAGCATCGAACGGAGGCATCATGTCAAAGCATTTTTATATATCCAAAGAAGGGTTGGATAAACTGAAGCAGGAGTTGGAAGAGTTGAAAACCGTCAAACGCCCGGAGCTTTCCCAAAAAATTTCCGAAGCCCGCGATTTCGGAGATTTGAAGGAGAACGCCGAATACCACGCCGCCAAAGAGGCCCTGGGATTGCTGGAAACCAAAATATCCCAGTTGGAAGAAACCGTGCGCCGGGCGCGGGTCATCGATCCCAAATCGATCAGCGGGGAGCACGTGGCGCTATATACCACGGTGCTGTTGAAGGACCTGAACCGCGACCAGGAAGTTCAATACTCCCTGGTTTCCCAGGAAGAATCCAACTTCCAGGAAGCCAAAATCTCCGTGGTCTCCCCCGTGGGCAAAGCGCTGCTGGGCAAAAAAGTGGGGGAAACCGTGGAGATCAAAGTTCCCGCCGGAACCATGAAGTATGAAATTTTAAACATCCAGGCGCTGAATTCATAAAGCGTGAAACCCGCCAACGGGATTTTCCGTGTTGCTAAACAGTTATTCGAGGAAAAAATATGGCAGAGGAAATGAAAGAACGCCCCAGGTTCTATCGCTCCCGCAGCGACCGCTATTTGGGAGGCGTGTGCGGCGGCATCGCGGCATATTTCCAGATAGACAGCAATATGGCCCGGCTCCTGTTCGTGATCGCGTCCTTCTTTTGGGGAACCGGTCTCATTATCTATCTCGCCGCGTTGGTACTGGTGCCGGAAAATCCCGATGAATCCGCCGAACCCGGCGAAAGAACCATCGACAACACTTTATTTTTAGGGATTATCTTTATTTTCTTCGGCGTATTGTTGCTCTCCTGGCAATTTGACCTTTTTCGTTTTTTTTCCATTTTCGACCTGCCCTGGACGACTATCTGGGCGATCTTTTTGATTTCCATAGGAGGCCTGCTCTTGTTTGCGCAATGGCAGCAGCAAACCAACGCGGAAACAGGAGGGGCGGAGAGCGGCAGGGAAAGCGGGGAGCAGGACAAATCCGGCCTGCGCGGGTTGGATATTCACCGCTCCCGGTCCGACCGCAAGATTGCCGGGATATGCGGCGGGTTGGCGAATTATTTCAATATCGATTCCTCCATCGTGCGCCTGGGCTGGGTTTTGCTGACGGTGCTCTCCAAGGGCCTGGGGGTGTTGATTTATATTGCACTGATGTTCGTATTGCCGGAAGAATCCGGCGAGCAGGCGGTTTGAGGGTTATGAATTCAACGCGTTCGGTAGTTACCGGGTTTATTTTGATCGCGATCGGGCTGGCGATTTTGCTGCGGCCTTATTACGACCTGAATATCTACCTGCTGCGCAGCTACGGGCTGGTAATTCTCGGCCTGTTCGGTTTGTGGCGGGCTGTTAACCGCTCCCCCCGCCGGGGACTTTACCTGTTCTCTTTTTTGATGCTGATCGGGCTGTATTACCTTTTCGCCGAATGGCAATTCTACTGGATTTATCGCGGGCTGACCCTCTCGGCGTTTACCATTGCGGCGGGACTGGCGTTCTATCCCCTGTACCTCTGGGGAAGCCGCAAGTGGAATTACCTGCTCTTCGGAAACCTGATCCTGCTGGTCGGGCTGCTGTTCCTGGGGTATTACCTGGAAATGATCCCCACGGATCTTTTTCTTACCATGTTAGAGGACTACTGGCCGGCGGGGCTGATCGTGATCGGGATTGCCTACCTCATTCGCGCCCTTTTCCCCCGGGATCGCCAACCGCTATCGCCCGACTCGCAGTAATCGGGGATGAATGGTGAATGGTTAGTGGTGAGGGCAGGGAGCAACCCCCAATTACCACTCACCACTCCGCCACTCACCCGCCGCCATCTCTTTATCGCCCGCACTCCATTCCCCCCGGGTAACCATTCATCCTGCCGGCGGCTCGCCGCAAATCCCGCTCTTTCATTTTTCCCGAAAGTTTTATACATTCTTTACGAAATAAAGATAAGGGGCCGCCAGGGAAGGGGGCGCTTTGCAAGATCTCCCGCTGCGGAAGAATCTTGCGCCGGATAAGGAAATCCATTGCAACAGGCAGTTTCCGGGTTTAATTTAGGCCAAAAGTATCGAGGAAATCTTGGAAAACTTTGGGCTGCATGACAAAATCGAGATTTACAACCGCGAATTCCACATTCACACCGGGGCGCTGATCGAGCACCGCAAAATCATTTCGGAAGTGTTCGAAAAAGGGATGTTCCTGATCTCCCGGGAGCACCCGGTGGACCTGCGCCGCGAGGTTCCGCAGGTGGACTATGACTTTTTGAACGCCATCACCGAGAAATTCCATCAAAGCGTCATCGCGGAGCTGGAGGCGGTTTACCAGATTGAAGCGAAACTCAAACGCTACCGCCATCCCAAATCCCACTACTACCTCGGCATCCTGTTCCTCAAGAAAAATCTCTACCCCGAGGCGATCAGCCAGTTCAAGACTGCCCTGGAGCAGGACGGCAATTTTATGA
Source organism: Deltaproteobacteria bacterium (assembly GCA_011526015.1). Taxonomy (GTDB): domain Bacteria; phylum Calditrichota; class Calditrichia; order RBG-13-44-9; family J075; genus JABWBP01. Next base: position 10,738 of record WYBG01000508.1, read on the forward strand.
AAGCTTATATGGGATTGGGAGTCAGCTACCTGAAATCCCGCAAATTCATTCCCGCCCTGAAGGTTTTTCAAAAGGCCATGAGCACCAATGAGAAATATCCCGATTTTCTGAACTACTATGGATTGGCCTACCTGTTCCTGGATGACTTCGATCATTCCATCTCGATGTTCAAAGAAGCGATCCGGCTCAATCCCAATTACGTGGAAGCGCAGTTCAACTTAGGGGTTTCGCTGTATAAATCCGCCCTGCAGGGGGCTAAAGACCCGGAAGCGGTGGCGGTGCCGGCCCGCGTATCCATTTACCTGAAGCAGGTGCGGGATATTCCCAAGTACCGCATTCCCCACTGGCAGAAAGAGTTCAACCAGTTGCTGGAGCTGCTCAAAGACAACAATCACAAAATGATCCTGCCCCAGTTAGAGCAATTCCAGTTGCGGCTGGTGGACGTGCTCTCCGACCGGGAGAAGATCTACGAATTCTACCTGCGCTTTTTATTCGGCGGAAAAGAGCTGAGCCTGGAAACCATCGAAAAATACGAGCAGTATTTCTTCTCCAGCAGCGATGAGCACACCCACTACCCGGATTACTGGAACGATTTGGGCACTTTCCACTTGATCAAAAGCCGCGGTCTCTATCTTAAAGCGATGGCCGACTTCGAGAAAGCCATCGCCTTAGCGCCCACGTTCGAAGACGCCCAGCACAACCTGAAAATGGTAAAGAGCCACGATAAGGGCTTTTTGATCCTGCTGCGGGCGATTTTGAAATAACGAGTCGGGACCTCGCCGCACCGTCCCCGAACACTGTTGTAATCCCCCATGGCCAACATCCTCATCGTCGATAACGAAGAAAAATTCTGCAAAGTGCTGAAAGCCTCCCTGGCCCTGGAAGGGCTGGCGGTGGAATACCGCACCTCCGGTAACGCCGCTTTGCAATACCTTCAAGAAAACCCCGGCGCCGTGGAAGTACTGGTCACGGACCTGCGCATGGAGGGAATGGACGGCCTGCAAGTGTTGGAGCAGGCCAAATCCCTCCACCCCGCCTCGGAAGTGATTATTATGACTGCCTATGCCACCCAGAAAACCGCGGTGGAAGCGCTGAAAAAGGGCGCTTACGATTACCTCATCAAACCTTTCGAGATGGAGGAGTTGAGCCTGCGCATTCGCCGCATCCTGGAGCAGCGCCTCATCCTGGAAGAGAATCAGCGCCTGCGACAGAGCCGCCCGCGTAGCGGCGGATACCCGGAAGAGCCGTTATTTTTCCCAAACATCATCGGCAAGAGTAAAAAGATGCAGGAAATTTACCGGTTAATCAAAAAAAGCAGCGAGAATGACGCCACGGTGCTGATCCGGGGAGAGAGCGGCACCGGGAAAGAGCTGGTCGCCCAGGCCATCCACGAGAGCAGCCCCCGGGCCGGGAAACCCTTTGTGGCGGTCAATTGCGCGGCGCTGCCGGAAAACCTCCTGGAAAGCGAGCTTTTCGGATACGAAAAAGGCGCATTTACCGGGGCGACCCAGCGGCGCATGGGCAAGTTCGAGCAGGCCGGCGAAGGAAGTATTTTCTTAGATGAGATCGGGGACATGAGCCTGGCCACCCAGGCCAAGCTGCTGCGGGTGCTGCAAAATAAAGAAATCTATCGCCTGGGCGGCAATAACAAGATTATCGTGGACGTGCGCATCATCGCCGCCACCCACCAGAACTTGGAAGCGATGGCAGAAGAAGGGCGTTTTCGCAACGATCTCTATTACCGCCTGAACGTGTTTCCCCTTACCCTGCCGCCCCTGCGGGAGCGCAAGGAAGACATTCCCGCCCTGGCGCACCATTTTGTGCAGCATTCCGCCGCCAAGAGCATCGACCGCCCGGCCCTGGCGCTGCTGATGGAGTACCACTGGCCCGGCAACGTGCGGGAACTGCAAAACGCCCTGGAACGGGCGGCGATTGTTTGCAACGATTATCTGATCCGGGTGGAAGATCTTCCCGCGGCCATCCGGCAGGCAAATCCGTCCGGCGGGGGATTCGAGCTTCCCGAGGAAGGGATTCACTGGGATGAATTCGAGAAGAGCCTGGTGCTCCAGGCGCTGCAAAAGGCGGGCAACAATAAAACCCGCGCCGCGGAGCTCCTGGGAGTTACCCGCCGCCGGCTCTACTCCATGATGGAACGGTTCAATATTACGGAGCCGGGTACACCTGGCGGGTAAATTCTTTTCCGGAGGAGAGCCAGGCGTTCCGGTCCGCATCTCCGTTGCGCATGGCTTCGTTTTTCAGGCGCTCCGCCTCTTCCCTGGGGTAGTATCCCAGGGTAATAGCAAAATGTTGTTTGGCAGTCTGGTACACTTTGGAGTCGTATTTCTTCTGCCCCAGCGCCCGGGCTATTTTTACCGCCTCTTCCTCCGAATTGCTCTCCCGCGCAACGATAAAAAAGCTTCCCCCGAAAGTGGCCGCAGCCGTATCCGGGGCGGTTTTCTGTCCCGCGGTCTGGCCGTTTTTCTGTGGGCTTTCCGATGACGGCTCGCCGGAGGGGGAAACGGTATAACGGCGCTGGTTTTCGGAACTGTAAATTCTTTCCCGGAACAGTTTTTCGCCGGAGAGGGTTGCGGTCTCCTTCAAAATGCCCTTTTGCACCGCTTCATCGCGGATTTGGCGGGCTTTTTCGGGCGAATAGGGTCCCAGGACGGTGACATAATTTCCATTGCTGGTCCAATACACTTCCGAGGAATAACCTTTATCGAAAAGGGCTTCCGCCTGGCGGACGGCCTCGTCCATGCTGTTGCTGTACCCGGCGAGCACATAGGTGCGGTTTCCATCACTTTCATATTTAATGGTAGTGGCCGCGGGGCTTTGGGGCGGCGACGCGGGAGCGCTCTTCGCCGCCGGAGCCAGCGCGGAGTTGTCCCCGGTTGCCGGGGAGGTCCCCTGCGGCTGCGGCGAGAGGGCGCCGGGGGGATAAATCTTTTCTCTTAAAGCGGCGCCGGAGGAGAGGTACGCGTCGCTGCGAACAATTCCTTTCTGCACCGCCTCGTCTTTGAGCCGGGCAGCCTGCTCCCGGGGATAACGCCCTAAACTTACGATATAAAACTGGTTGGAAGACAAGAACACTTCCCCGGGATACCCTTGTTGCAGGTAGGAATCGGCCAGTTTGATGGCGCTTTCCCGGGATTTGCCGGAAGAGATGATGATGTACATCCCGTTTCCGGCCGTGGGCGGGGGAAGCGAGGTCAGCAATTCCGCTTCCGGCTCTGGCGGCCGGGGAAAGATTCGCCCTTCAAAATCTTCCCCGGTGGAAATGTACGCATATTTAAACTCCAGGCCGGCTTTGACCACCTTTTCTTTGAGCTTTTTTGCATTTTTGTAGGGAACCCGCCCCACCGTCACCACATACTTGTTCAGCGGAACCTGGCGCACTTCACAGAGGAAACCCTTCTCCTGGAGAAATTCCGCCTTTTGCAGCGCCTCTTTGCGATTGTGCGCGGTATAGGCCACGACATAGACCGAATCTTGCGGAGCCGCAGCGAAAATGCCCGCGCACCCGGCCAACAGCAAGAGGATTAGCAACCCCAAAGTTCTTTTGAAATATCGCAGGTATTGTTCCAATCTACCGGTCTCGTTGAAAGTGCACGCGGTATTGCCCTCCCCGGAAACGCTCAAACTTAAGGTTTCTCCCGGGGAGATGCAATTTTTTCTTCAGACGCAGGCCAGAACACGGCAACAGCCGATTCCGGGGTTCGAGCGCCCCTCCCCGGTCACACCGAAAATTTTATTCGTAATGCCCGCCGCCCCGCTTTATATTTCTGAATCGTTTGAATCGGCGGAGGCTCCGGCTGGCTGAGATGGTGCCGGCGGAAAGGGTTGAGCGAGCGCCCCGAAACATTAAATGCGGATAAATGAATGGCTGCTTTAACCGCTCCATTAATGATCGCCCATCGCGGGGAACGAATCCTGGCGCCGGAAAACACCATTGCTGCGGGGCGGCTGGCGCTTGAGCAAGGCGCCACCGCCCTGGAAGTGGACGTGCGCATGTGCCGCTCCGGGGTGCCGGTGCTTTTCCATGACGCTTATCTATGGAAGCATTTCAAGAAGTCGAAGCCGGTGGCTTTGTGTACCGTAGAAGAATTGAAATCTCTCGCGTTCCGGCAAAATCACTACCAGCGCCCGGATCGCATTTGCACTTTGGAAGAATTTTTAGAAGAATTCAAGAATACCGTTCCGCTAAACCTGGACGCCAAGTCCCTGGCGCCCAATCCCAACCACTTTGCCGAGCGCCTGGTCAAGCTGCTGCGGCGGATGAATATTCGCCGGCAGGTATGGATTTCCTCTTTTAATCCCTACTTGCTGCGGAAAATTAAAAAGATCGACCGGGGCATTCGCACCGGGTATCTATTCCAGAATCCCCCGCAATTGCACAAACTGATCGATATTTTTCTATCTACGGACGCCTGGCATCCGCATTACAAGAACGTAACTGACCGGCTGGTCGAAAAAGCCCGCAAGATGAAGAAAGAGATTTACATCTGGACCGTCAACGAGGAGTCGATCCTCTACCGAATCCAGAAATATGATTACCAGGGGATTATCACCGACCGGTTTTTTCGGAATTCTTCGCATATATAAGCCATGGTAATTTTTCAAACTTCACCTTGCCTTCGCCGCGCCTCGATTTTCACTTTTTCACTACCGTACACTTTTTAGAAATGGCCCAATTTCGACGGGTTTGTCATGCCCGAATGCTTTAATCGGGCATCCATGATGGCTCGTAGAAGTGGATTCCCGCTAAA
>WYBG01000069.1 GCA_011526015.1 Deltaproteobacteria bacterium
GAGTGTTGCTAATGGATTCCAGGAGAAAAAAGTCGATTTTTAGACCAATTTTCTGCGATTTTGGACAGTTTCCATGGTAGAAACAAGGTAATTTAGACCAGCAACACTCGATAGGGAGACTACCTAAAATTATCATCTCTCAATACAGTTTATAAGATACTGCGTTACTAACTTATCTCCATTTCTCCATCGCTTAACTGAATCTGTTCGGAAAGATTGAACCGCAGCGATCCGTTGATTTGCCGCACCATGCTCTCGTGCAGCCGGGGAATGACGCGGGCGCTGGCGGAACCATCTCTCCGTTGAATCACTTCGCCGGCGATTTCAATCGCCGCCTGCACGTCTTCGACCTTTCCGTTGAAAAGGGTGTAGCCCTTGCCGGCGTAGTTATCGCCCAGGCGCATTTCCAGGATTTGCACCGCCGCGCCCTTGATGGCCGCATCCGCCGCCGCGATGTTCATGGCAATCGTCGGGGTCTCCAGAATGCCCAGCGCCTCGGCAGTGATTTTTTCTTCTTCTCCTAAGGCGGCGGAGAATACCCGGGGATGCACGTCCGGCAGCATCATAGAATCGATGCAGGAATCCCCGGCGATCTGCAGCCCTTCCCGGTAGGCTTCATCGACCGCCGCGACGGAACCGCCCACCAGCACTAAGTACTTTCCCCGGCTCACCGTGCCGGTTTTCAGCAGGGCAATGGGGGATTTTTTCACCATCGCGTCGGCGGTATGGATGCCGGCGGCGAGGTTGGAGAGTTCGAGCAGGGCGATGGCGGGGCAGGGTTTCATTGCATTTTCAACTCTAATATGTTTCTATTTCTAAGAACCACGAATTACACGAATCTCACGAATTTATTTTAATCGGCTGTCTTCCTCTGGCTGGCATGAAGAATGGTTATGCCGATGACCTCTCCCTTTTCGTAGCGAATGATAATGTCGTCGTCGGTCAATTCGCTGTCATCGGCGCGAGCAGGTTTCTTGAAGTTAAGATAGAGAACATCTGCTTTTTTATCATAATTAGACCGTACAGAAATTGCTTCCCATCGATCCCAAAACCTTTTCCACGCTTTCTTATTCTCTGCTTTTTCACCTAATTCTTCTAAAAAGGTGATCAGAATTGTAATCTTGCCTTTGGGTAGATTTTTGTCATCCAAAAATTTTATTTCGCCATTTTCATAAACAGCTTTTACCGTCTTCATATTCATCTCATCAAAAAAAATTCGTGTAATTTGTGTAATTCGTGGTTCTACACAATCCGGAAATAATCCACCAGTGTGCAGCGGCGCTCCCGGGTAAAGCTGCGCGGGCCGGTCAACCCTTCGCCGGTGGGGCTGGCAATAGAAAAGGAGCAGTAGCCTTCCCCGCCGTAGCCCAACCCGGCGGCGTTGGGGCCGTTTTTGACGAAGATGCTGCAATTCATGGCCCGGGCCATTTTGCTCAGCTTTTCGATGTTTTTGGAGTGCATGCTGGCGGTATGGCGGAAACCGTGCTCCGCTTTTACCGCCAGGTCGATGCCTTCATCGGCGCTGCCTACCCGGGCCACCGGCAGCACCGGCATCATTTGCTCGGTCCAGATCAGGGGATGGTCGATCTCTACCTCCGCCACCACCAGGGGCACGTTGTCATCCACCCGCACGCCGATCTCGGCTAAAATCACCGCGGCGTTTTTGCCGATGAAGTTTTTGTTGATCACTCCCGGCTTGCGGGGGCCGCGCGTCTCCGTGAAAATCACCCGCTCCAACTGCTTCAACTGCGCCGGGTTGAGCAGAAAGGCTCTGTTCTTCTGCATCGCCCGCAACAAATGGTCCGCCACCGCGTCCACCACAAAAACCTCTTTTTCGTCGGTGCAGATAATGTTGTTATCCAGCGACGCGCCGAAGACGATGTCCGCGGCCGCTTTCTCGATGTCCGCGGTCTCGTCCACCACCGCGGGGGGATTGCCCGGCCCGGCGCAGATGGCGCGCTTTCCGCTGGCCATGGCTTCTTTCACCACGGCGGGGCCGCCGGTGACCACTAAGAGGCGCACCCCGGGATGGCGCATCAGCGCCTGGGCGCTTTCGATGGTAGGATCAGCGACGCCGGCAACCAGGTTGGGCGGCCCGCCCGCTTTCGCTACCGCGCGGTTGAGGAGTTGAATATTCAGGCAGGAAACTTTTTTGGCGTTGGGATGCACGTTGAACACCACCGAATTCCCCGCCGCCAGCATCCCGATGGTATTGCAAATAATGGTGGAAGTGGGATTGGTGGTCGGGGTAATGGCGGCGATGACGCCGTAGGGGGCGCGTTCTACCAGGGTCAGCCCGTGGTCGCCGCTCCAGGCGATGGGTTTCAAATCCTCGGTGCCGGGGGTTTTTTCCGTCACCAGGCGGTTTTTGATGATCTTGCTCTCCACCCGCCCCAGGCCGGTCTCTGCGTGGGCTTCCCGGGCTAACAATTCCGCGTTTTCCAACATGTCCTGGCGAATGCCGGCGATAATTTCATCGCGCTTTTCCAGTTTCAGGGCCGAAAAGCGCCGGAAAGCCTCTTCCGCCGCGGCAACCGCCTCGTCGATGGTGGCAAAAACCCCTTCGCTGTATTGCACGGAGGCCGCCGGATTTTGCGGCGCGGGAAAACCGGGCGCCGGGGAGCTTTTCCATTCCTGCCCCAGGTTCTCCGCCACCTTCCGGGCGATTATCTGAATTTGTTCTTCGGTTAGTTTCATTGCATTATCTATTGTCATTGATTGTCATTTGCTTCGCGTCATTCAATGGTCATTTCGCTTCGCGGTCATTTATGGCCATTGATAGTCACTGGCGTTGCCTCATCCATCATCACTCCATTAATCCACTAATCCACTAATCCAACACTCCCTTCTGCAACATCCGCAATCTGAAACTTGTGGTGAGCCTTTCGGCAGGCTCAGGATAAACTCCAGTCGAACCATCCCAAATCCCCTTCAGTCGCTTTCACCCTTTTTGTACCGGATTTTCCCGCCCACTTCCCAGTTATCCACAATCGCCATGATGACCGCGTCGCAGGGGCGTTTGTCGGTCAGGTGGGTCTGGCGGGCGGAGCTGCCGCTGGCGTAGAGCACCATCTCGCCCTCGCCGCAGCCCACCGCATCTACTGCGACCACGAATCCGCCGCCCTCTTTGCCCTCTAAATCCACCGGGCGCAAGAGCATAAATTTCAGCCCCTCCATGCTGGGCTCCTTGCGGGTCGCCACCACGGTACCGATTACTTTTGCGAGAACCATACTATCCTCATTAATAGTTAGCAGAGCGTAAAGCGTGAAACGTAATCCGTAAAACGTAATGCGTAAAGGATCTGGCCGGGTGGAAGGTGCTCCACATGAAGGTGATTGGGTGGATCAATCCGATAATCACCCAATTGTTTAACTACTCAAACACTATAACACATGAACACATTAACACCCGAACGCCGCTTTACTTCTCTTTTTTCTTCCCGGTCGATTCCGCCTGCGCCTGCTCTTTGCGGCCCAGGGGCAGCACCAGATCCACGTTGGCGTGGGGGCGGGCGATGATGTGCACCGAAACCACTTCTCCTACCCGGGAGGCGCTGGTCTGCCCGGCTTCGCAGGCGGCGCGCACCGCGGCCACGTCGCCGCGGATAATGGCAGTGACGTATCCGCCGCCGGTTTTTTCGTAACTGACCAGTTCCACTTTCGCCGCTTTGACCATGGCGTCGGCGGCTTCCACCATGGCCGCCCAACTGCGGGTTTCGATCATGCCTAATGC
>WYBG01000509.1 GCA_011526015.1 Deltaproteobacteria bacterium
AACACTTGAACACTGCATAAACTCCGAGACGGTAGCAACATGAGCGAGAAAAAGACCATTGTGGTGGCGTTGGGCGGCAACGCCATCACCCAGCAAGACGAAGAAGGCAACATTTACCAGCAATTTGCCAATACCCGGCGCAGTATGGCGGGGGTATTGGAATTGGTCGAAATGGGGCACCGTTTATTGATTACCCACGGGAACGGTCCCCAGATCGGCAACGAAATGATCCGGGTAGAACTCTCCGCCAAAGTGGTGCCCCGCCTGCCCCTGGGGGTGCTGGTAGGCGATACCCAGGGCGGAATGGGCTACATGTTGGAGCAGTGTTTGCTGAACGTGATGCACGATCGCGGCATTAAGCGCGAGGTGGCCTGCATTGTGACCCAGGTGCTGGTGGACAAGAACGATCCGGCGCTGAAGAATCCCACCAAATTCGTGGGGCCGTTTTACGATAAACCGCGCGCGGAAGAGCTGGCGCAAACCCAGGGCTGGATCGTCAAGGAAGATCCCGGGCGCGGCTGGCGGCGGGTAGTGCCCTCCCCGGGTCCCCGGGAGATCGTGGCGAAGAAAGCCATCCAGTTGTTAGTAGATAACGGCGTGATCGTGATTGCCGCCGGGGGAGGGGGCATTCCGGTGTACCTGGAGAGCAACGGCTGGCTGGAAGGGGTAGATGCGGTGATCGACAAAGACCTGGCTTCCGCGGTGCTGGGCAACGGGGTAGGAGCGGATGAAATGGTGATTCTGACCGGGGTGGACAAAGTGGCGCTGAACTTTGGCAAACCCAACCAGGCCTTTTTGGATCGCCTGACCGCAGCGGAGGCAAAGAGATACCTTTCCGAAGGGCAGTTTCCGGCCGGGAGCATGGGGCCGAAAATCCAGGCGGCGCTTAATTTCCTGGAAAACGGAGGGAAGCGGGTGGTGATCACTTCCATCGAGCAATCCGCCGCGGCGGCGCACGGGCGGGCGGGGACGGTAATGATCGCCTGAATCGCTGTTTTCAGCACTCAGCGTCAGCAATCAGCCTTCAGCCGGGAATTGTGAAGGACGATTCAATAATTTTTTGCGTGGGATTCACAGATCAAAATTTTTTATATTGGCGGCGAAATGAAAATTGATTTGGGGAAAACAGTAGGTGTAATTTTATGAACTTGTACTGATGAGATCATTAGTGGAGGCATCCATGCAGCGCCAAACATTTACTGCCATTATCCACAAAGAAGATGATTTATATGTAGCGGAATGTCCTGAGGTCGGCACAGTCAGCCAGGGATATACGATTGAAGAAGCCATTAGCAATCTAAAAGAAGCGACAGAGCTATATTTGGAAGAATTTCCGCTCCCTGACCTCAATCGACCGCTATTGACTACTTTCGAGGCGAGTTATGCCTAAGCTTCCTCGTCTCTCTGGCAAAGAGGTGATAAATATCCTGGAGCGTTTTGGATTTAAGCAACTCAGGCAAAAAGGCAGCCATGTGATACTGAAAAAACAGACCCCGGATGGTGAAGTAGGCTGCGTTGTCCCTCTCCATAGAGAACTTGCAATTGGTACCCTTCACGGAATTCTCAAACAGGCTAAAATCACACCGGAAGAATTTATCGAAAATATGTAGCCCACATCTACTGTGAAGGTGAACGCTATGGAAATCGTCTGGAAAAACCATTCTTTTGCGGCTGAATCGGTGAAGAGCGAAGTAGTGGTTGCTTTGCAATGAAAATTGTTACGGATGAAAAAGCGGATAAAATATCCGAGATAAAATCAGACAGGAGAAAAGAGAATGAACATTCACGAGTACCAGGCCAAAGAAATCCTGCGGAAGTACGGCGTGGCAGTGCCCGGCGGAAAGGTGGCCTTTTCCGCCGCGGAAGCGGAGCAGGCGGCTAAGGAATTAGGCGGAAACGTATTTGTAGTGAAAGCGCAAATTCACGCCGGCGGGCGCGGCAAAGGCGGGGGGGTAAAAATCGCCAAAAGCCCCGCGGAAGCACGCGAGCTGGCAGAAAAAATGCTCGGCATGAAGTTAGTGACCCACCAGACCGGCCCGGAAGGCAAGGAAGTGCGCAAAGTGCTCATCGAAAAGGGCATCGACATCGCCCGGGAATTGTATTTGGGCATCGTGCTCGACCGCTCGGTCTCCAAATTGGTGATCATGGCCTCTACCGAAGGGGGGGTGGAGATCGAAAAGGTGGCCGCGCAAACCCCGGAGAAAATTTTCAAGGAATACGTGGAGCCGGAAATCGGCATGCAGCCCTTCCAGGCGCGGCGGCTGGCCTTCAAATTAGGGTTGAGCGGCGACCAGATCAAAAACGCCACCCAGTTTATCCTGGCCCTTTATAAAGCCTTTGTGGATAGCGACGCTTCCCTGGCGGAAATCAACCCCCTGGTAGTCACCAAAGCCGGGGAAGTGCTGGCGCTGGACGCCAAAATCGGGTTCGACGACAACGCCCTCTACCGCCACAAAGACATTGCCGGGATGCGCGACGTCCACGAAGAAGACCCCCTGGAGGTGGAAGCGCACAAGCACGACCTGAATTACATTAAGCTTGATGGCAACGTGGGCTGCATGGTGAACGGGGCCGGGCTGGCCATGGCCACCATGGATATTATCAAGCTGGCCGGGGGAATGCCGGCGAACTTTTTGGACGTGGGCGGGGGCGCGAACGTGGACACGGTGCGCAACGGCTTTCATATCCTGCTCTCCGATCCCCACGTGAAAGCGGTGCTGGTAAACATCTTTGGCGGGATCGTGCGCTGCGACCGGGTGGCAAAAGGGATCATCGAGGCGGCCCAATCCATCGAGATCAAGGCGCCGATGGTAATCCGCCTGGAAGGCACCAACGCGGAAGAAGCGGCGGTGCTGCTGAAAGAATCGGGCATGAACTTTGAGGTGGCGAATTCCCTGGAAGACGCGGCGAAGAAAGTGGTCAGCCTGATTCGGTGAGTCACTCGGCTTCGCTGTCATTTGCTTTGCGTCATTGGTTGTCATTGGCCTGCGGCGTCATTTGTTGTCAAATGGCCATTGAATGACGCGAAGCAAATGACTACAAATGACAGCGAAGCGTAATGACGCGAAGCAAATGACGGCGGAGCCAAATGACAATCAATGACGCCGCAGGCGAATGACAATCAATGACATTACAAAAAGAGGCGAACATGAGCGTTATCGTTGATGAGAACAGCAAGATTGTGGTGCAAGGAATTACCGGAAAAGAAGGCGCGTTTCATACCAATCAAATGATCGAGTACGGCAGCAAAGTCGTCGCCGGGGTCACTCCCGGAAAAGGAGGGCAAAAATTCGAGGAAAAAGTGCCCATCTTCAACACTGTAAAAGACGCGGTGGACGCGACCGGCGCTAACGTTTCCGTGGTGTTCGTTCCCCCCTCCTTTGCCGCGGACGCGGTGTACGAAGCGGCGGATGCCGGCGTCGAAACCGTGGTGTGCATTACCGAGGGCATTCCCGCGAAAGACATGCTGAAAGTGTATCATTTTTTGAAGAAAAAAGGCACCCGGATGGTCGGCCCCAACTGCCCGGGGGTGATCTCGCCCGGAAAGTGCAAGGTAGGCATTATGCCGGCGTTCATTCATAAGGAGGGCTCGGTCGGGGTGATCAGCCGCAGCGGAACCCTCACCTACGAGGCGGTGCACCAGTTGACCCAGATCGGGTTAGGGCAGTCCACCTGCATCGGCATCGGCGGCGACCCGGTGATCGGCACGCGCTTCATCGACGCCCTGGAGCTGTTCAAGAACGATAAACAGACCGAGGCGGTGGTATTGATCGGCGAGATCGGCGGCACCGCGGAGGAGGAAGCCGCAGCCTGGGTCAAACAGTACTTCAACAAGCCGGTGGTGGCCTTCATCGCCGGGCAGACCGCTCCCCCGGGCAAGCGCATGGGACACGCCGGGGCGATCATCAGCGGCGGAAAGGGCACCGCGGCGGAGAAGATGAAGGCGCTGAAAGACGCCGGCATCGCCGTCTGCGAAAGCCCCGCGGTAATCGGCCAGACGGTGAAGAAGGTGCTGGGGAAGTAGCGTAGAAAACATTCTAAGATGGCTGGCTTGAAACCATACGCCGGTGCTTCGATTCGGATCGGGTGCTCTATTCCGGCCACGCAAGACGGGAAATGCGAATAGAAGAATTTGGAGTCATTTCCGACCAGGAGGTTTACGAAGCAATTCGTAAGGGGGAAATCATCGCGGCCTATCCGGATGATACCCCTTATCCCAGTGTTCTTGTTTTTGGAATAACCGAAACGAATCGGCCGTTACATATTGTCTGCGCCCATAACCCGGATGATGATGAAATAGTGATTATTACAGTCTATCAACCTGATCCAAATCGCTGGGAAGAAGATTATCGCAGGAGGAAAAAATGAAATGTGTTATTTGCCACGGGGAGGATATTCAGGTACAGGACATTCGGGAAGAGTTAAAAGTCAAGAACGATATTGTTTATGTTCAGATTCATATTCCTGTATGTCGCACCTGTGGGGAGAGATATTATGATCGCCGCACGATTCGTTACCTGGAAGATATTGAAAGAAAACTCAAGCAAGAGAAAGGAAAACTAAAGGAAGTGGGCAAAATTTTAGTATATACTTGAAACGATTACACAGGAGAAACTCTTGCCAGAACAAACTTTCACCATGATCAAGCCGGAATGCGTTTCCGGCAAACATATCGGCGAGGTAATCGCCCGGATCGAAAAAGCGGGATTTGCCATCAAATCGCTGCGCATGGTGCACATGACCCGGAAAGACGCGGAGACATTTTACGCGGTGCATAAAGAACGCCCTTTTTACGGGGAACTGACCGAATACATGAGCAGCGGCCCGGTGGTAGCGATGGTGCTGGAAAAAGAGAACTGCATCAAGGCCTACCGGGAGTTCATCGGCGCGACGAATCCGAAAGACGCCGCCCCGGGAACTATCCGGCGGGATTTCGGCAGCAGCATCCAGCTCAACTGCGTACACGCCTCGGACGGGCCGGATACCGCCCGGGCGGAAATCAAATTCTTCTTTTCCGACCGGGATTTGGTAGGATAATAATTGGCAATTGATAATTGGCAATTGGCAATTGCCAATTCACTGTGAACCACAAAACAGGTTGGCAACATGCCGGTTTCCGTTAAATTTATCATCATCAGCATATTTGCCCTGCTGCTAACGGCCTGCTCCAAAAAAGCTACCGATGCGGTAGAAGAACTGCCGAAGATCAATATTCCCCGCTTCGGAGAGGAAAATACCCTGGAAATCGCCAGTTGGAACATTCGAACTTTCCCTAACCCTAACCCGAACATTAGTAACCCCGGCCAGACCGTCACCAGCGTGAAGGAAATCATTCTGGATCTGGACGTGGATCTCTACGCGGTTCAGGAAATCAATAGCGCGTATGAATTTGGAAATCTGCTAGACAGCCTCAACGCGGCAGCAGGAGCAAATATGTACGACGGCCGGCTGAATGAGCAATCCTCTTCCTTCAAAACCGGGATCATTTTCAAAAAATCCGTTATAGAGGTGCTCGATTCAACCTACCTGTTTGTGAATGATTTGTATGATTTCGCCTCCCGGCCGCCTTTTCAACTATATTTACGCGCCAGTAAAAACGGCCGCACCTTCGATTTTAACCTCATCGTGGTGCACTTGAAAGCCGAGGACGGAAATCCCCAAAGCCAGGTTCGCCGCCGAAATTCCATTCAAAAGTTAGAAAACTACATCGACGCTCAGCTTCAACAGCCGGGCAGCGATCCCGATTTCGTTATCGCCGGGGATTGGAACGACGAATTGGAGGATCCCACTTCCAGCAATGTTTTTCTTCCCTTCCTGGAAGATACCCTGCGCTACAAATTTTTGACCCTGCCCTTTGCCGGGAGCAGCAGCGAGTATTCCTACCTGTTAGGAGGCTTTAATTCCCTGATCGATCATATCCTTATTACCACCTCCATCGATACCACCTATCTTCCCTTAACTACCCAGGTGCTCAAACTCGACCAGTACTATTCCCTCTATGTGAGCGAGGTTTCCGACCACCGCCCCGTGGCCGCGCGGTTCGGGACGTTTTGAAACCGTGCTCCGAAAATAATGCCCGGAGAAGCGATAAATTCTTATTTTTTTGTTTATTGTAGCGCAAAACTATTGTATTTTAGTGAAGCAAGTTTGTGGGAGTTTGGGGAGGGGAACTGTAAATCTCAACGCTTCCGATTCAACGAGAGGAGGAAAAAGCATGTCTGATCACCGTACCCTGGATTTTCTGAAAGGATTGTTCATTGGCGGAGCCGTTGGCGCCATCGTCGCCCTGCTATATGCTCCCAAAAGCGGCAAGGAAACCCGTGAAGAAATCGGCAGAAAAGTAGATGATTTGTATGACCGGGCGCGGGAAGAGTACGAAGAGTCCATGACCAAAGCCCGCAGAGCCTATGATTCGGCAATTACCCGGCTGAAAGACCTGGAAGTGGACGCCCGCAAAAAAGCCGAAGAAGTGGAAGATATCGTTGACGATATCATCGAAAAGGGAAAAACTACCGTCGAAGGAAGCAAGGGGCGTTTGAAAGACGCGCTGGACGCCGCCAAGAGTGCTTTTAAGGAAGAAAAGGGCGGCAAAAAAGAAAAAGAAGCGTAACGGTTCCCCCGGTTAATTACGCATCACGTTTCATGGATTACGTTTTACGGATTACGTAATGCGTAAAGCGTAATTCGTAATGCGTGAGGGGTAACAGAGAACCAAAAGAGGCTTGTTGAATGATCTGGGAAATCAGCACCCTGATAGCCAGTATTGCGTTGCTGATTTTGGTCGCTTTTCTGATTCCCACGATTCTCCAGGTGCGGCGAACCATAAAAAAGATGGAGGATCTTTCGGAAAAGTTAGACCGGGATTTGCCGGATATACTGGTAAACGTGCGCGAGATCTCCGCCAATCTCTCCGCAATTTTGCAAACCGGGCGCTACCAGGCCGAATCCCTGGGCGAGGCGCTCGACCAGGTGCGGGGAGCGATGGGCGATATCGTCGGTTTCCAAAGGCGGGTGAAGAGAGAAATCGAATCGCCGCTATTGCGTACCGTGGACCTCATATCGGCGGCCAGCAGAGCCGTGCAAACCTTCCTGGTCGTTTTTCTCTCCCATAAACGTGCAAAGCGCAAGCATTAAGGCTCCCCACTGCAATATTTTCGAGTAAGTGGCGGAGCGCATTTTTTTTATTGCGAAAGAGCGATATTTTCCCACCGGTTTTAAATAACCATCAAGGTTTGGATTCTGCGATTCGATAATGGTAGGTAAGGATTGCAAAATATGAAATGGAAAATATAGATCGTAAACCACGCGGTACAAAGTGGGGTTGGGAGTGGCCGGGGTTTATCGTAAAAGGTGCTTGAGGCCTGGCAATCGAGGATTATGGGCGATATCGGATTAAATGAAAACATTTCCGTTGCTTCCCGGGAGTTCCATATTCAAACCTCTACCTTAGTGGATGAGGGAATCATTCGCACGGAAGTATTTGAAAAGGGCCGCCTGCTCTTCGTGGAGCATTATCACTACGAACGCAGGAATTCGGAACAGGATAAAGGCCCGGAAAACCGCCTCCGCCAGGTAGTGGACCAATTTCACCAATCCATTATCGAAGAAATCGACAACCTCTTCGAAATCTCCGAACGCGTTTTTGACCAGGAAACCCCCTCCGCCCACGAAAAGATCGGGCAGGTATTTCTCTTTACCCATATTTTCGACAAAGCGGAAAAGCACTTCAAGCGGGTGCTGGCGCTGGAGCCCAACCGCCACAGCAGTTATGTATATCTGGGGCGCTGCTATTATTTGCAAAAACGCTATAACCAGGCCCTGGATACCCTTTCCGCTTTTAGCAACCAGCACCTTCGTTACCCGGACGCCTATAATCTGCTGGGCTTGATCATGCTGGAAAAACGGAATTTCCGCCAGGCCCTGCATTATTTTAAAGAGTCGCTGAAACACAATCCTGCCTATATCGAGGCCTACTTCAACCTCTCCGAAGCGATCTTGCAGCGAATCCTGGTCTTAAAACTGGAAGAAAAGCAGGAAGAGCTCAAAAAAAGCACCGATTTTTTGAAGATTCTCCTGAAGAAAATCGACCACTACGGCAACGTGGAAGATCGCAACCAGAGCTACCTGATCAACAAGGCGCTGGGAAAGATGGATTTGCGCAAGTCCCTGGCGTTGATGCACAAATACCGGGAGCAGCATTTCATCCGCCACATTCCGCCGGAAATCATCGGCTATAAATTTTACCTGCGGCTGTTTTTCGGGGATGAAGAAATGAATGCGGAGGTTCTAAAAGGATTTGAGGAGAAATTGTCCGCCGCGCTGCAAAAAAACCCCTCCTACCCGGATTTATGGCAATACCTGGCGCTGGTTCACTTGATGCAGTGCCGGCATTATTTTTTGCGAGGATTGGATAACTTCCGCGACGCCACCCGCATCAATCCCCATTTCGATAAAGCGGCCAAGAATCTTCGCTTAGTGGAAAACGACGGCCGGGAATTCCTTTCTCTCATTAAAGCCATTATTTAATGCAAAATGAAAAATGAAAAGTGTAAAGTGCAAAATGCAAGAGAGTCCCGAGCGTGCCTTTCATTTTTCGTAACATTTTAGCGCTATGAAAAATTCGGAAATTTTGGCCGCTATCCTTTCGTCTGTCATTCCTACGAAGCTTGTCCCCGTGAATACGGGGAGTGGGAATCCATATTCTAAGCCACTTTTCTGGATTCCCGCCTTCGCGGGAATGACATTTTGTGTGAGTTTTTCAAAGGGCTAAAGTGTTACCATTTTTCACCCTTCGACAAGCTCAGGGCAGGCTTTTTCATTTTGCACTTTACATTTTCTCCTGTGACACTTATCACCACCTACCCTGCCGGGCAGGAATATTTTCTCAAGTCAGGGGTTGTTTTGGGTATATTATTGAATGTATGTGATGGTCTTTTACAAATATTCTAATGATCGCCGGGTAGCCGTCGAGAGTATTACTGGGGTGATTCAGCATGAATTCATATACCTACATCCGTCAAAATGCCCTTATGAACCCGTCGCGGAGCCGGTGGCTTTCTCTTCTTTTTCCAACCCGATTCAACTTCACTATTTTTCACAGGAATCTGCAAATGTGTAATAAAAATCCTGAAATGAAAATTTCAGCGGGAGTACTATCCGCGCTTCTGGCGGCGTGGCTGATCCTGGTATTTTCCCCGGCGGCTGCAGCGCAGGATAATTCCTCCCCCGGCCAGGCCGGCGCTTCCCGGGAGATTACCATCGAAGTCGCGGGGAATGAATTGGCCGCCCCGCTAAATTTCCTGGTGTTAGGCGACTCCGGCAAGGTTGGCCTGGCGCTGGTGCGGATCAGCCTTGACGGCCGCCAGCTATGGGCCCGGCGCAGCGGCGCGGCGGTGGAAATTCCCGGAACGGTGCACTGGTTCGACGATGAAGCCTCCGGCTGGCTGAGCATTGACCTGGCCGGAGTGCGGCAGCAATTACAAGCGCAGTCCATCCTGACCGTGGTGGTAACGCCGCTGCAATCCGAAGTTGCACCGTCGCAGGTTACCGTGTACCAGGCCGGCGAACGCCCGCCCGGCCCGGAAGCCCGCCTGCAAAAAATCAAAGACCTGACCATCGAACTTAATTAGTGGGGTAGCTCTATGAAATTGGTTGGGAGACTGCTGACTGCATTATCCGCAATCCTGATCATAACGCCGGGGGCTTTGTTTGCTCAAATTTCTCCCGCCGGTATGGGAAGGGCAAGCGATCCGAATATTGAATTCCATTGGGTGGAAATATCCGACGGAACCGTTATCGGGACCACCACCGATGACGATACCTTCTATACCGTAAATCTCCCCTCGGGATTTTCATTTATTTATTACGACCGGTCCTTCGATGCCGTTTACGTCAGCAGCAACGGATATTTGACGTTTCGGAATTACGGGGCCAGCGATCCCTATTTTACGAATGACAATTTGTCCGGCGGCAGCGCTCCGGACTCTATGATTGCGGTATTCTGGGATGATTTGATCCTGAGTGAGAACACTGCCCGGGTGTATCAGAAGGTGATCGGCGCCGCCCCTTACCGGGCATTGGTCATCGAATATAAAGACGTGTCCCTGAAAGCGGGCAGTTCTCCCCTCACTTTCCAGGTGATTCTGTACGAGACCACCAATCTCATCAAACTGCAATACTTGAGCCTGGGAACCGGCAGCAATGGAGAATTGGGCGGCAGCGCCACCGTGGGAGTTAAATTCGGGCTGGATTTCAACACTTATTCTTTTAATAACCCCAGTTTGGCCAATGGGCGGGCAATCCTCTTTTTCCCCTCCGCCAATATCAGCGCCATAGCGAATTTGCAGCCGAGCCAGGTGGCCGTGGGAACAAACGGGCAGAAATTCCGCTTTACCCTCAATAATATTACCACTGCCGCAACCATTTTGCAGCAGATGGGTAAAGCGGATGTGCTGCGAATCTACAACCCGCTTTCCAACCCGGTTACGGTGGTCGATTCCATTGCGGTGGACGGAACGGACTTTTTCTTCATCCAGCGCGCCACCCCGCCGTCGGCCGCGGAATACACCGCTCTGCCCACTATTGCCACCTGGTTTTACAATTCCGGCAACGATAGTTTGTACATCCAACTGCCGCCTTATTCTGTCAAGACCAACATTTCGATCAGCTTTCGCATCAACGTGCCTAACCAGTCCCTGGGAGCTTATAGCTTTGAATCCCGCCTGTATCCCCGGCTGCGGTTTTCCACCGCGGCGCAAAACATTCCCGCGGTTACCTTAACCGCCGGGCCGATCACGCACTACACGATTGCACCGCAAACCGCGACCATCACCGCCGGGGTACCGATCCCGTTTACCGTAACGGCGTTGGACGGCTTCAACAACCCGGTGGCGAACAGCGACAGCGCCGATATCGAAATATTCGGGAGCGCCAGCGCGACATACCCGCCCCGGGGATTTTTCAATAACAATAGTTTTTTCAATTTCGTGGTGACGGAAACCGTTGCCGGCGCCTTTACGGCGCGGGCGACCAACGTTAATGACAGCACCCTCACCGCCCAGACCGGTATCATTACCGTTAACGCCGGACTTCCCACCATGTTGAGCAAAGTCAGCGGAGATACCACCGGGATTGCCGCGGGCGCCAACCGGCTGCTGCGGGCGCGGGTAACCGACCCCCAATCCAACCCGGTCAGCGGGGCATCGATCCGCTTTGACGTGGTGAGCGGGGGGGGAAATTTCTCGGGGTTGAGCAGCCAGACGGTGGTATCCGATGGTGAAGGAATCGCCCAGGCGCTGTTTACCACCGGCCCGGCTGCCGGGTTGCACCGGGCGAACGCCACCCTGGTTGGCAGTCCCGGGGTGCTCGTGCAGTTCGACGTCACCACGGTACCGGGACCGCTCAGTTATTTCACGGTCATTCCCGCAACCTTCGATACCACTGCCGGGAGCGATATTCCCGTTACCGTGCGGGGTTTCGATACCAACGACAACCTGGTGAGCAACGATAACAGCACCGTGGCGGAATTTTTTAGCGATAATCCGGACGTCTCCGTCTCTCCCCTGAGCGCCACCCTCAGCGCCGGGTTGGCCGGCTTTACCGCCAACAGCGATAAGATCGGCGTTTTCCGGCTCACTGCGCGCAGCCAGGCCAATCCGCTCAAAAACGGGGTTAGCGACCCGGTAACCATCCGGGCGGCGGCGCCGGATTCGCTCCTCAAATTTGCCGGGGACGGGCAGACCGCGCCGGTAAATTCCCTGCTTCCCCTGCCCATCGAAGTGCGGGTGCTGGATCAATTCCAAAACCCGGTGGAGGGCGTCACGGTTACTTTTGTGCCCCTCAGTGGGGGCAGCGTGAGCAATCCTACGGATGTAACCGACGCCTCTGGCATTGCCAGCGCCGGCTGGACCGTGCACAATACCGCCACCCCGGATACCCTGGCGGCCACCATCGTCGGCCAGCCGACCAACCCGGATACGGTTTTCTTTACCGCCACGGTCATTCCCGGCGCGGCGCAGAACCTTACCCGGGAGCAGCCGGCCGATACCACCGGGCTGGTGGACAGCCTCCTGACGCAGAGCCTCAGCGTGGTGGTTACAGATACGTTTGGCAATCCGCTGCCCAATTTTCCGATCAGTTTCGCCATCGTGCAAAAGCCCTCCGGCGCAGCGAATGAATTTCTTACCGTTAACAACGGCTCCACCAACGCCCAGGGGCGGGTACAAACTCAAATTCACTTCGGAACGAAGGTGGGGACTTACGTGGTTCGCGCGTTTTCCGCCTCCACCAATCCCAATTTGGTGGATTTTATCACCTTTGCGACGCACCGGGCGCCGGATCGCATCCTGCTTGTTGCGGGAAACAGCCAGACCGGCATCGCGGGTCAGGCGCTTAGCGATTCGGTGCGTTTCCAGTTGGTGGATATTTACGACAACCCGATTGCGGATTCCACCCTCAGCTTCATCCCGCAGCCGCAGAACGGCTCGGTAAACCCGCTCTCCCGGCTGACCAATGCTTCCGGGCAGGCGGCCACCGCCTGGACCCTCGGCCCGCCCGCGGGAACCCAGAAAATGGTTGCCACATTGTCCTCTCCGGTGCTGGCCAGCGATACCGTCTATGCCACTGCCCAGGCAGCAGGAGGGGCATCCCTGGAGTTGGTTTCTATGCGGCAAATCCCTCGCGATTCCATTGCCGCGGTGCAAGGAGAGAATATTACCGTGATCCTGCGGGCGCTCGACGCCTTCGGAAACCCGGCTTCCGGGGCCCTGGTGAATTACGCAGCCCTGCCGGGATTCAATAACACCCAGTTCGAGTTCAGCCAGGTAACCACCGACGCCCAGGGCCGGGCCATCAACGTGCTCACCACCGACACGGAAAATGATTCCACTTTCTTCCGCGCCTTCATCGCCGGGGTGGATACCCTGGACCTGCACATTTTCCACCTCCGCTACGCCGGGAACTTGAGCCCCGTGGCGGTGTCGCCGGGCGCTTCGGCGGCATTCAGCTTAGATTTGGAAAACCTCTCCCCCAACCCGGTGGATTTGAACGCCGGGGCAACCCGCTTTTCCTTCAGCGACGGCAGCGCCCTTTTCTCTGCCCTGCTGGACAACCCGCTCACTTTGCAGCCGGGGATTACCACGGTAACCTTCATTCCCGGTATCGTTGATACCAATTTTGCCAACGTCAGCTACGCCCCGGAAGTATTCCTGCGCGGCAGCGGCGAGAACGCCCTGTTGGGCGGCAATATCGTGCTTCCCAACAATTCACTTTCGATCTTCACCCTCAAGGTCGCCCGGGTGCTGGGCTCCAAAACCCAGGCCACCCTGGGAGATACCCTCACCCTCACCGTGCGGGTCAATAAATTCGGGCCGGTAACGGTGAACGTGGACAGCGTATTCCTGAACTTTGCCGGGGGAACCACCATCCCGCAGTCCAATATCGTACCTTCCCCGGGCAATCCCACGGTGCTGCCGCCCAATATCAATACCCATGATTTTGAATTTGTGGCGACTATTCCCGGAACCGCCTCGGGTTCTTACACGGTCTCGGGGAACTTCCAGGGAAGCACCCTCTCCGGTAACCCCGTGAACGCCAGCTCGGATACCAATTTCGTCTTTTCCGTGGGAAGCAGCGCCAATCTTTCGGCGCAATCGCTAACGCCGGATACCCTTACCACCGCGGAGCCGGCCACCTTTACCGCCAGCCTGGCCAACAACGGCAATTTTGCGGTATTACTGGATCCCGATTTCTCCTACCTGGCCTTCGGAGCCGATACGGTGTTCCTGCGCCAGAGCTACTCCGTTCCAGCGGGCGGGGTCATAAACCCGGTGGAAGTGGAATTCCGGGCCAATTCGATTCTTTCCCCCGCCCAGGCCTCCCCTTACCCGGTAAATATGCGCCTGTTCGGGGTGGAAAACGGGATTACCTTCGATACCACCCTGACGGCGACGGATTCTGTTTTAGTGCAGAACCCGCCCGAGGTGGTGGTCGCCAGCATCGTTGCCCTGGAGGATACCGCGGCGCAGAACCAGGATTCCCTGCGCGCCCTGGTGCGCCTTACCAACAGCGGCGCCCTGAACGCCCCGGCGCGGTTCGCGCTGCCCCAGGGAATGACCCTTTCGACCTCGGTACTCAATAATATTCCCCCGAACAGCAGTTCCACCTTCACCCTGGCCGCGGGCGATACCACCCCGCCGGTGGAGTTCATCTTTTCCCTGGGCCCCAACTATCCCACCGGGGTGGAGCGGATTAAGGTGAGTTACAGCTACACCGACGCCAACTCCGGGAGAATTTTCACTCTCGCCCCGGCGGATTCCGCTACCTTTGTGGTGCTCAGCCGCGCCCGGCTCTCTCTCCAGGCTCATTCCCTGAGCCCGGATACAGTCAGCCCCGGCCAGCCGGGAGTGGAATTCCGCTTTACGGTGCGCAACGACGGCCAGTCTCCCGCAAAGATTGACAACGGCGACGTCGCGGTTCTGTTCAATAATCCTCACGCCGTTACTTTAACCTCTCCCGCGCTCCTGCCGGTGGTTTTAGCGGGCGATTCAACCCGGGAATTCATTTATAACATCGACGTCAGCCCCAATTCCGCCATCGGCAGCGATTTTCTGGATTTGAGCGTCAGCCACAGCGACACCTTCTCCGCAAAGCGTTACACCGACGTCGCTATTGAGAACCTCGATACTTTGCAGATTGCCGAGGGGGTAACCGCGGCGCAGGTGCAAATCCAATCCGTGCAGGTAACGCCCGGCAACGCCAACCAGGGCCAGATCGGCTTGCAGGCGGCGGCGCGGATCAAAAACTTGTCCAATATTGCGGTGCGGGTCGATACCGTCGCTTTGATTCCCTCCCGCCCGGGAATTGGCGCTGCGCTCATAACGCCCTTGCCGGTGCAAATCGCACCCGGTAATACCGCGAATTTCCAGTTCGGCCTGGCCGTTGCTGATACCATGCCGGCCGGAGCGGTTACTATTGACGCGAGTTACCAGGCCACCGACCTCCTCTTCGGGGTAATGATTTCAGATACCGGGGCGGTGGCTCCCGGAACCCTGAACATTCTGAAACCGGCCAATTTCAGCTTCAGCGCCGTCACTCTGGCACCGGATACCGCCAGCCAGGGGCAGGGCGGCATCCTGGCCAGTACCCTGGTCACGAACGGCGATGACAGCACCTCTTCCGCGCGGGTGACCGGCCTGCAGGCGCTCTTCAGCGTGGGCGGGGATACGGTTACCGGGGCGCTGGTCAACCCCACGGTGCTGCCGGTAGTGCCGGGCGGTGAATCCGTGCCGGTACAATTCAGTTTGAACGTCTCCGATAGCGCCGCTCCCGGCCCGGTGGACGTGCGCATTGCCGCCGCGGGGCTGGATTTGACCGATTCTACCGCGTTTGCGGATACGTCCTTAGCGGGAACCCTGACCATCCGCCCGCGCGGCAACCTGGCGATTACCGCCCTGGTGATTCCCCCGGATTCGGCTTTCCTGGGCCAGAACGGGGTGCCGGCGAGCATCACGGTGCAGAATAACGGGGCCGGCGCCGCGCAGCTCAATACCGTCAACCTGGTGCTGCACAATGCCCCCAATTTCCCGGTCGGTTTGCAAACCCTTACCCTCCCGGTGATTTTGAACCCCGGCCAGCAGACCCAGGTGAATTACCGTATCGACGTCCCGCCCAACATTTTCCTGCCCAACGGGGACAGTACCATCTACGCCGGGGCGACCGCGCAGGGGGTGGAAGTCAGCTCCGGGAAGCCGGTTTCTGCGTCGAGCGATTCCCTGGACAGCTTTGTGATTGCCGCGCAGCCGGATATCCGCTTCGACGCTTTGCTCTCCTCCCCGGCGTTCGATATCGGCGATACCGCCAATTTCAAACTCCAGGTTACCAACCTCGGCGGCGTCGCCCTGCGCTTGACCGCCGCCGCCTTCTTGCGGGTTGAGAAAGCGAACGATCCCAACAACTTTTCCACCCAGGCCATTGTGCCCGACTCATCCGATATGAACATTCTGCCCGGGGAAACCAGCGTGCTGGCGTTCGAGAACCTGGTGATGACCGAAGCGGGCGATTTCCGCCTGCTCCTGGGGATCCGGGGCAATTTTTTCCAGCCCCCCAACCAGCTTGCTTTTTCACAGGACGTCAATACCCAGGCGTTTATCAATATCGGGGGAGACGTTTCCATCATCCTGGTACGGGTAACCCCCTTTGAAACCACCGCGGGAGATACCGGGGTGGTGGTGGACGCGCTGGTGAAAAACAATACCGCCCCGGTTACGATTGATCCCGGGGTGTTGGAATTCGTCTATACCGACGTGCCCCAGGCGCTGCCCATCGTGCCCACCCGGCTCGATACCCTTACCCAGGTGGGCACTACCCCCGCCGCGGACACCTTGCGCTGGAAATTCACCGTTCCGCCCAGCGCCCGCGCCGGGGAGGTGGCAGTAACGGTTCGCCTGACCTTCGGCAACGGCTCCTTAGGACCGATTTCCCGAACCGGTTTCTTCAACATCAGCAGCGGCGCTAAAATTGAGTATGTTTTCGGCAGTCTTATGCCCGATTCCGTGGTGAACGGGCAGTTGGTAGCTTTCCGGGCCAGCTTCATCAACACCGGCAGCGCCAATTTCTTCGTGCGGGCGGATAGTTCTTACCTGCAATTCAGCGATCCCCAGCACCTCTATCGCGCCCCGGTAAACGGCAACTTCGTGATCAGCGGAACCCCCTTTCAGCAAGCCCCGGATACCAGCGAGGTCGCTTTCCAGGCCGATTCCATCAGCGCCGATTTCCTGGCCGGCCTCTACGACGTCGCTTTCCATGTTTTCGGCGACCTGCCTAACCAGGATACTTTGACCGCGCTGGATAGCACGTTTACCGGCCAGCTCACCGTGCTGCCGGAAGCGATGGTGACGGTGGACTCCGTTTCTGTGGTTCCGGACGCGGTGATCGCCGGGCAGGAAAACGTGCAAATCCGCTATTTCCTGCGCAATTCCGGGCAATCGGCAGCGAACCTCAACGCCGCTATCGATGTTTTCAGCGACAGCCTGGGCAACGACATCAGCGCGCTCTGGAGCCTGCAAACCCAGTCGCAGAACTTCCCGTTTATCCTGCCGCCCTCCGGCGCGGCCGTGCTCACCCGCAACTTCATCGTTTCCGGGGTACATCCCCCGGGGCTGGTGCGGGCGTGTTTGAACGTAAATTACAACGACGTGCGCAAACCCGGGGTAATCCTCCTGGCTGCCGATTCCACGGTATATGATTCGGTGCGGGTGATCATTCCTTCGGAATTGTTCGTGGACAGCCTGGCGCTGGTGAACGTGCCCAACGCCGCCAACGGCACGGTTAATTTCAACCAATCCTATGAATTGAAGCTGGTGCTGCAAAACAGCGGTGAAGATTCCGTCACCAACGTGACCATCCGTCTCTTCAACGACGCCAACCAGACCGTGGTGTTTACCCAGACCATCAGCGATACGGTGCTGGCTCCCGGGGCCAGCTTCCGCCGTGACTTCCCCTTTACCGCCGGGGGAGCCAGCCAGACCCTGCGCTACCGCATGGTCATTTTAGAAGCATTTTCGGTTACCTCCAACACCCCGGTGGCTATCGGGGAGCCCCTGGATAATCGCGAAGACGTAACCGTACAATCGCCTACCCAGTTGACCCTGGCGGCGCAGCTTCCCGGCGGGGACGTTTACTCCCAGGAGCAGCAATTTACAGTCAGTTTTGATATTGTCAGAAGCGGGCAAAGCCCCTTTGGCAACGGTTCGGTAAGGATTCAATGGCCGGCCGACTACACCTTGATCTCCCCCAACGCCCAACTGCCCGTCGGGCCGGCGATTTTGAACGGCTCCTGGCAGGTACAGGCCTCCGCGGATACCACCGTGGGTTCTGCGGACACCATTATTGTATTTTATTCTGCCATCCCGCCGGACCTGAACACCGCTGCGCCGGTACTACTGGCCAACGACAGCCTGATTCTGCTGGTGCGGGTGGCGGAGAGCGGGAAGGTGGAAGTGGCGGATATCAGCATCATCGCCCCGCCGGGCGCGCTCGACTCCACGGTTTCGACCGGCCAGAACTTCCGCCTGAGCGCGACCATTTTGTATTCCGGGAATGTTTCACCAAACAACCGCACCGCCCGGATAATCCTGCCCCAGGGATTCTCCACCGACCCGGATTCCATCGAGCAAACCCTGCAAGGGGACCTGGTTACCGCGCAGTGGCCGGTTAGCGTGGCGGAGAATATTCTCCCCAATCTGGCAAAAGCAGTCCCCCGGGGGGCGCAAGAGCAGTTGCCAGGAGCAGATGCAGAAGCAGCCGGGGTGCAAAACTTCAGTTTTGCACCGGCAAGCGACGGGCGGCAAGGTGAGAAATTACGCTTAGGGGGAGCAGAGGGGGTTTTAGGTGAGACGTTTGATCTGCAAGTTCGTGCCCGGGGCATAGACGGCGGCGATACCACCCGGCAATTTAGCGATACCGCGACCCAACAGGTTACCGTGGTAGAACGCGCCGAGCTGTTGATGCACGCCGCGGTGGTGGATCCGCCCGGGGCGACCCAGGGAACGGTGAGCACCTACCAGCCCTTCGACGTGCAAATCTGGGTGGAAAAGCAGGGCGAGGCGGCAGTGCTGCCGGATGATTCCAATTACGTGGCTATCAAAGTGCCCCAGGGATTCCGCATCGAGGGGCTGGCCGCAGGCGACAGCTTGCTGAATTACGGCATCAAAACCGGGTTTGCGGAGGCGGATACCATCCGCATATTTGCCCCGGAAACCGTACCCCCGCAGCAGCCGCTGATTCTCGCCCGGCTGGATTCGACTGCACGGGATGAGAATACCAACCAGCCCGCGCACGTCCGGCAGGCGCTGGCGTCCTTCAACCTGGCCGTGGAAACCCGCGCTTCCTTGCGCATCGACAGCCTGGGCGCGGGGCTGGACACCCTCACCCAGAATCAAGATTTCACCCTGCAAGGATTGATCAGCAATACCGGCGAAGCCGATATTCAGCCTAACAACAACGTGACCGTGAAGCTGGCGTTCGACACCACCGCCTTCCGGCTGCTCAATCCCGCGGATTCCGTTAAAACCGTGCAGTTGGTGAACAAACAGGCGCTGATTTTCTGGCAAATGCGCAGTAAACCCGACGCCAGCGGCAGCGGGAATCCCTACCTGCTCAGGGCTTCCATCGACAGCACCCTCTCCTGGGATGAAAACGGTTTCCCGGGTATGGGCGTGCACCTGGAAAAAGGCAGCGACACCGACACCCTCACCATCGTTGACGTGGGAATTTTCGCCATCTCCGCCGCGTACCTGAACGCCCCCGGAACGGACAGCTTGACGGTTTCCACCCAGCAGCAAGTGCGGGTGACCGTGGAGCCGCAAATCAGCGGTAATTTCATCAACCGGGTGGCCACCCTCTACCTGCCGGACATTTTCACGCTGGATTCCCTAATTGCGCCCATTTCCGCCGCGGGAAACCCGGTGCAGTGGAACATCCAGGTTCCCGATTCCCTGACCAATCTTTGGGAAGAGTTGAAAGTGAAAATTCGCGGGACTTCCCAGGTCAGCAGTACGGTGACGTTAGAAGATTCCGCGTTTCTCTATCTTTACGTTCAGAAGCGCGCCGCCCTGGCAGTTGATGGGCGGGTTGCCGGCGGCGCGGTGAACAACACCGTCAGCCAGGGACAATTCTTTGTGTATGAAGCAGTTGTCGCCAACGTCGGCCAGGCCGGGGTTGCGGCGGCGCCCAAAGGGCAATTGACCCTCTCCCTGGGAGAGAAATTAGTGATCGACCCGGACAGCCTGGTAAAAGAATTTGACCTGAATGCCCCGGTGCGCTGGACCATCCAGGCGTCGGAAAACGGCCAGGCGGCGGCGCTGCTGCGCCAGATTCACGGCGCGAAGCAGGAAAAAGCTCGCCTGATTGCCGCGGCGCAGCAGGCCGGCGCGGCGGAAGGGGAAGGAAGCGCCGGGAACCCGGGCCGGAGCGTTGCCAGCCGCGGGGCGGCGGTTTTCCGCGGAATCGAGAAATCCGCGGATCTGCGCCGGCTCGAAGACGAGCTTTCCGGCCTCTACCGCCTGTTGAACGCGCTGGTGGATACCTCGCTGGTGAAAGTAACCATCACCGCGCGGCCCCCGGATGTTAATTCCGGGCTTCCCGCGGCCGTGGAGGTCGGCAGCGATTCTACGGCGATCTTCATCGCCGAGAAACCGGAGATTACCATCATCCGCAATACCGCGCCGGCGGTCTGGTCCACCGAACAGGTGGGAATTCTGGAAGTGGAAGTGGACGCGCCGGAAAACGTGATCGAGCGCAGCGGGACTTTGCGGCTGCCGGAGGGATTTTCCTTCCTCAACCCCGCGGATTCGCTAAAAGCGTTCGGACAGAACGCCGTGGTGAACTGGGTGATTCAGGCCAACCAGGGCATTCCCCAGCCCACCCTCCCGGGCATCCTCACCGTGATTGTGAGCGGGCGCGACGCCAATACGCCCCCGCCCAACGCCACCGTGGTGCGCGATACCGTGGAGGTGCCGGTGAGCGTGCAGCGTAAAGCACTGCTGGATTTGGCCAGCCAGACCGTTTCCGTGCGGGTGTTGAAGGGCGAGCAGTTCGTGCTGCAAGCCTCGGTAAATAACGGCGGCGAGGCGGACGTGCAGGGAACCGGGCAGGTGAGATTGAACATCGGGGAGGTGGGATTCCAGTTTGCCGACGGGGAAACCGCGGAAAAAGATTTTGTCATCGACAACCAGACCAACACCGCCAGCTTCCAATGGACCCTGCTGGCCCCGAATTTCGACGTGAATACCGTCTTTACCCTGGGCTTCACCCAGTTGCCGCTGGACGTCAACACCCAGAACCCGGCCAGCGTGGGGGTCAATACCCTGGTGTTCGACATCAACATGGTTTCCAGCCAGATCACCATCAAGCCGCTGGACAGCGTGGTAGAGGTGGATAACAGCTACATCCAGGGAGAGCGGGAAATTGGGGTGCTGGGCGCGGCGTTTATCAATCCCAATACCGTGGAAACAATTTTTATCAACAATTTTGACATTGCCGTGCTGGACGGGGAAACCGGAACCCCGGTCGCGGATATACACAACCTGATTTCCCGGGTCGAGGTGGTCAGTTATGATTTCTACCGCCGGCAATTAGGCAAGCCTGGCAGTCCCCCGGATCGTCTGGGCGAGCTGCCGATTACCGAGCAGACTGCTAACCCGGTGAAGATAAATTTCAGCCCCGTGGACACCCTCAATGCGGAAGAAAGCGACAGCCTGGTTATCCGTATCGATCTGGCCAACCAGCCTATCAGCCGGAATTTCAGAATTCAACTGAAGCAGGTTGACGCCTCCGGGGGGTTTGTGGGCAAGGTGAACGTGGTGGATTCCCTGGGCGCTCCCCTGGCGGCGATCCAGCTTCAATCCCCGCGGGTAACGCTGCTTTCTTCGGACCCCAAAGAGATCTTCCATAATTACCCCAATCCCTTCGGAATGGAAACCCGGCTCCCCGGGGCGCCCCCCGGTGTCACCCGCTTTAATTTCCTGATGGAAAACAGCGGGGACGCGGAATTGCGCATTTTCACCCTTACCGGCCGGCTGGTCTGGAGCAGCGCGGTAAACGGCCTGCCCGCGGGGTTGCATACCTCGGCCCTGGAATGGGACGGCAGGAATTCCCAGGGCGACCGGGTAGTTAACGGGGTATATGTGGCTGTGCTGAAGGTCAACTACGGCAGCGGCGGCGGTGCTACATTCCAGACGAAAGTGGTTTATATTAAGTAGTGCTATCGTGTTGGGGTGTTCAGGTGTTATAGTGTTTGGGTGTTCTGAAGCCTGGTTGCTTAACCTGAACACCTGAACACTGAAATATCGCGATTTCAAAAAAAGCATAGAGATCACGTTATGAGAGGTTTGAAACAATTTCCCGGGAAAGCATGGGCGCTCCTCTTGATAGGAATGCTGAGCATTGCGCCCCCGCAGGTTTGCGCGCAGGAGGGAACGGCGGGAACCCAGACCATCCTGCACGAAGTGGGCGCCGGGGCCCGGGTTTTCGGGCTGGGGCGCGCCTTTGTGGGGCTGGCGGATGACCCCTCGGCGATTTTCTGGAACCCCGCCGGGTTGGAATACGCGCCGCGGATTTCCTTTTCCCTTTTCCATACTCCCCTGGTGGTGAGCGGGGCCAGCTACGATTTCATCGGGTTCCTCTATCCGACGTTGCAGTTGGGCACCATCGGGATTGGTTATGCCCGGGTGGGGGTGGGGGACATCAATGTTGTAACGGAATACAACCAGGTGTTGCAGGGGGTATCCGCGGACTATGATTTCAGCGAGATTTATATTGCTTACGCCAAGAAGGTCTGGTACGGCGTCACCCCGGGCATTACCTTCAAAGTACAGCGGCAATCGTTTTCCTACACCAACCAGGTAACCAGCGCCTTTGGCCTTGATGCGGGTTTGATGTATCGCCCGGAGTCTGATTCCCCGTTTCTGAAAAACCTCTCCTTCGGCTTCCATTTTCAAAATTTGGTTAAGCCGCAGCTAAAATTAGGCGCCAATACCGACACCCTGGCCTACCAGCTCACCTTTGGAATGATGAAGAGCCTGCCCATCGGCCAGAGCGGTAAATTGAATATTCTGTTCGATTACGCCCAGGGAGAATTCGAGGGAGGGGTTATTCACGCCGGCAGCGAATACGTGTTCCGGGAGATGGGCACGGTTCGGGTAGGGTTCGACCAGGGCACCCCCGCCTTTGGAGCCGGGCTGCGCTATAAATTCCTGGATATTGATTACGCTTTCGGCAATCTGAGCACCGAGGGCGATTTTGGCGCTTCCCATCGTTTTTCGATCACCTTCAATTTGGGGAAATCGCGGGAAGAAAAAATCTTTGCAGCGAACGAGGAGCGCAAACGCCGGGAACGGGAATTGGTGGAGCGCACCAAAGAAGACGACCGGCAGCAGCGGATTGCCCAGAACCTGCGCCAGGGGAAAGAAGATTTGCAAAAGGGGAATTACTTCGAGGCATTCTCCGATTTCCAGCAAGTGATGGCCGACGATCCCTTTAACAAGGAAGCCAAGGCGCTGTTCGACAGCACCCGGACCTTGATCGACGATCAAATTGAGAAACGCTCGCAGGAAGCGGCCAACCAGGCGCTCGACAAGGGTCTGGCGGCGGAAAACCAGAAATTTATCCAGTTGCACTTCAAGCAGGGGCACATTCACCTGCAAAATAAACAGTTCACCGACGCCTTGAAGGAGTTTAACTTAGCACTGGAGCGCACAGAAGATGACTCCCTGACTGCTTTGATCAGCGAAGCGATCAATACCACCAACCGCCAACTGAATGCGGAAGTGCGCAAGCTGGTGCTGGCGGCGCGGCAGGAATTCCAAAAGGGCAATTACTCGGATGCGCTGCGCATTCTCAGCGAGGCTTTCCTGCTCTCCCCGGAAGCGCCGGAGCTGAAAGATGAGATCGGCACCCTCACCAGGCGCATCAAATTGCAGCAATATACCGTCAAAGGGTTGGCGCTGCTGGAGTTAGGCGAGTACCAGGAGGCGAACGTGGTGTTCGAAGAAGCGCTGAAGCTCGATCCCTCTAACGAGGCGATCCGCAAATACTACGAACAGACCCAGCGCGAGTTGGGCACCAAACGGGAGAAGATGGATCCGGAATCCGAACGGCAGTACCTCATCGCCACGGAACATTTCCTGGCCGGGCGCTATGATAAGGCGCTGGAGATCTGGAAAGCCCTGGCGGATAAATATCCCTATAACAAAAAACTTCAGGATGCTATTAAAACGACCGAAGATCGTATTAACCGTACCCGGGGGAATCAATAAAATGGTTAAATGGTTAAATGGTTGGAGGGTTGAAAAAGACTGATATGGCATACAACCATTTAACCATATAGCCATTTAACAATTTAACCATTCACTTGAATTCCCGGCGAAGTTTGTTCAAAGCGGAAAGTGGAAGATGTTCAAGAATATCTCAAAAGAAGAAATTGTCGTCCCCGCCTCGATGGCGCACCTGAAAGAAATTCGGGATTTCATCGAGCAGATCGGGAAAAAGTACAAGATTTCCGACAAGATCATCAATTCCTTCAAACTGGTGGTGGATGAAGCTTGCACCAACATTATCCGCCACGGCTACAAGGATATCAAAGACGGCAAAATCACCATCCGGACCATCATCCGCCGCTTAAGTCTTACCATCGTGGTTATTGACCAGGGCAGGAGCTTCGATCCCCGCCAGGTCAAAGACCCGGATTTGCAGAAGTATGTGCAGATCGGCAAGAAGGGCGGTTTGGGCATCCACATGATGCGCAAGCTGATGGATGATATCCAGTATAACATCACCAGCCACGGGAACGAGCTTCGTCTGGCCAAGACCCGGGAAGCGGTAGAAGAATCGAAATATCTCTCCTGGTTTAGCACTCTCTCGCTGCGCAATAAATCCTTCATGGTAACATCAATCATTATGGTGATTTTGACCTTAGCGGCGTATTTTCTCCTCAAGGCGGGGATCGAGTTCGACGTTCGGGAAAAAATATTTGCCGAAGCCAGTTCCATCAGCAAAGATTTTGCGCGGGTCAATTACGAGCCGGTTCGCCAGGAGAAAGATACGCAGCTCTTTGAAAACGCCAAATCCATTCAGCAAAGCCGCAGCGAAATGCTCCGTATTGTGATGATCCTGAAGCAGAACCTGGAAGTAGTGGCGTTCTATCCCATCAATCTGGAACTGGTTCCCCAATCGATGCGCTTCGACAACTTGAAAACCATCGCCACCCTCGAAGACGTAACGGTGTACCAGACTGCCATGACCGACTCGGGCCTGGCCTATTATTTCGTTTCTCCCATTCAACTATCCATCGATCCGGCGCCAATCGGATATACCCTGCTGGGGATAGACGAGGTTTACATTCACAGCCTGGTGATAAAACAAAAGAACCGCCTGATTTTCATGCTGCTGCTGGTATTTGCCCTGGGTACCGCGGGAATCGCCCTGCTGGTTACCCTGATCACCAAACCGTTCCATAAACTGGCCGAGTGGGTGCGGCAGGTTGGCCGCGGGCAGGTGGACCAGGATGAGATCGACATCGACGCCAGCGACGAGGTAGGGGAAATTGCCCAGGCCTTTAGCGAAGTAACCAATAAATTCCGGGAAGCGCAGATCAGCGTCATCGAACAACAGCGGATGCAGAAAGAATTGCAGGTGGCGCAGGAAATCCAGCAGATGCTGCTGCCGGATGATTTCCCGGACGTGGTGGGGTACGACATCGCTTCTTATTACCAGTCCGCCAAAGAGGTGGGCGGGGATTTGTTCGATTTTATGGAGATCGATGACCAGTCGATCGGGATTTGCGTGGCCGACGTATCCGGCAAGGGGGTTCCCGGCTCCCTGGTGATGACCATGATCCGCACCTCCCTGCGGTTGGAATCCCGGGGCAATAACAACCCCGCGGACATTATGACCCGGGTGAATTCGTTTGTGACCGACGATATTCGCAAGGGCATGTTCGTGACCATGCTGTACGTGACCCTGGATTCCCGGGAGCGCATGGTCTCCTTCGCCAGCGCCGGCCACAATCCCATGATTCTCTATCGCGGGAAGAGCAAGGAAACCTATTATCTCAATCCCTCCGGTTTTCCGGTGGGGATTACCCTGCCGGACATTCGCCTGTTCGGGGAAAAAATTCAGGCCGACCGCATTCGCCTGCACCCGGATGACATTTTCATTCTCTACACCGACGGGGTTACCGAAGCGATGAATCCCCAGCGGGATTTGTACGGGGAAGAACGTTTCCTGGCTGCCATTCGCAAATACGGGCACTTAGACGTGGATGAATTTGTCACGAGCATCAAGGATGACATCTTGGCCTTTACCGGCGGGTTCGAACAAAATGACGATATTACCCTGGTTGCCATTAAAGAAAACATGGCTGCGGTCGATGTTAAGGTAAATACGTTCAAAAAATTGTTCGAACAAGTGCAGGCGGACAACAACCAGTCGGTTGCCGAGACCTGCAAAGAAGTGGGAGTTTCCCCCACGACCTTCTACCGCTATAAGCGTATTTACCAGGAAGGCGGGTATGACCTGCTGCGGGAAATGCTGCATGGTTACACCAACCTGGGATTGCGGCATTTAAGTATTGAAGTTAAAACAAAAATGTATGATATTATCCGGCAATACCCGGAGTATGGGCCTAAGAAGATCAGCGATATGCTGAATACGGAAAAATACGGATATACGGAGATTTCACCGTTCCTGGTCTATGAAGAGTTGCGGCGGGCAAAATTGAACACCAAAGAGCAGCGGCTTGCCTTTGTGCAGCGCGGCGGGAAAAAGCGGCTCAAACCTCCCGGAACCCCGCTGCTAACCCTGGACGGAGAGGTGATGGTCGGTTTCCGCAGCGATGATCAGAAGACAGTGGATTCACCATTTATGCCTAACCTTCCCCCGGCCAAGTCCCGTGCGAAGGAAAAAATGATCTCCGCGCGGGGAAAACGTATCCCCGGCGCCTTTAACGGTGAATCCTCAAATCAGAAACCTGCCCCGGCGCAAGGCGCGGCGGTAGAGGAATCTGCATTCGAGGAGCCGGCGGAGGAAGATGCGGAAAGCAAAGTGGATATTGTGGGAGACGAGGAAACTGAAAAATAGCGGCCGTTAAACCAGGATGGTTTAATCCCTGCCGGTAGAAGCCGTGCGGCAGGCCGTTAAGTGCGCCGGAAAAGAATGTTTTGTCGGGACCACGGAGCAGTCGAAAAACTTAACGACCCTTTCAGCAGATGAAAATTTGGAATAAACAAGGACGTTTAACAATACAGACCGGAAACCATTATACGGAGGAATGAATGGAAGGCATTCAGGTATCCACCCAGGCTGTGGGGGCGCATAGCCAGATTTCTATTATCAGGGTCGGGGGGTATATTGATACGACCACTTCTTCGGAAGTAGAGCGGGAGCTGAACAATCTTTTGAAGATGGGGAAGTATCAAATTATTATCGACCTGGGCAACGTGGATTATATCAGCAGCGCGGGCTGGGGGATTTTTATCAGCGAAATCAAACAGATTCGGGAGAACAACGGCGACCTGAAGTTAGTGCGGATGATCCCGGACGTCTATGAAATCTTCGAGCTGCTGGAATTTCACCACATTTTGGACGTTTACGATACAATCGAAGCGGCGATCAATAAATTCGAGGAATCTCAATACGTAGAAATGGTTTCCAGCACTCCCCGGGAAGCGCAGGACGCGCGCCCGGCCTTTTCCCCGGAGCCGGTGGCGCAGGGGCCTACCATCAGCCGGATGGATACCCCGCCTCGCGCGGAAGAACCCGCCCGCCCGCCCCGGGTTACCCCGGCGCAGGAACCGCCCCAGCGCCCGGCAGCTAAAAAACCGAGCATTCTCGACATGGTCAGTATGTCCGTGGAAGATAAGATTCGCTATATTGTAGCCAGGAATCCCGACCTCGGCGCCTACCGGATTCACAAATGGCTGAATACCGCGGATTTCGGTTTCACCCGGGTCGGCTGGCTTAAAGTGCGTTCCTGGCTGAAAAAGATGAATTTGAACAGCCGTGATAAGCGGCGGGCGTTTGCCGCCAATTATCGCAATATGCAGAGCGGCGCATAAAGATTTCAGTGAAGATTCACGGCGAGCCGGCCAATCACTGACGTTACGCATTTTGCCACATGGTTCGATAAACTCACCATGCAAAAGACACAGAGAACACGGAGTTTTAATCAATTTATGGTTTTTTTGCTTCTCAGTGCAGACTTAGGTTCAATGAATATTTGATTTTCTCTGTGACTCTGTGGCTAATCTTTTGGCCTGCGTAACATCAGTTAATCATTCACCATTCTCGATTCGTCCATGCGTTAGCGCGGTTGCGCCGGAAATGTGAATGGAGAATGGTGAATTTGGAAGCTCGCTGCCATACCACCATCCATCACCGCCTCAATCCCATGAAGTTTCAAAACCTCGCGTATTCGATCATACTCGCCGGTTTGTGCCTGCAAGCGCCGGCTTTTTCCCAGTCCCCCGTCACCGTGGTGCGTATCAAATACGGCGGCGGGGGCGATTGGTACGGCAACCGCACCACCTTCGTCAATTTGTTCGAGTTTATGCGCCGGAACGCCGCCGTGGCCGCCACGGAGCGGGAAATCGCCCTGGGGATTTTGGACAAGGACTTCTACAAGTATCCCCTGGCCTATATCGCCGGGCATGGAAATATCAAATTTTCCGACGAGGAAGCTCGCAAGCTGCGGGAGTACCTGATCAACGGGGGATTCCTGTGGGCGGATGACGATTACGGAATGGACCTTTCCTTCCGCCGGGAGATGAAAAAGGTTTTCCCGGAATCCGACTGGGCGGAGCTGCCCTTTTCCCATCCCATCTATCATATCAACTACCAGTTTCCCAACGGCCTGCCGAAGGTGCACAAACACGACGGGGGGCCGCCCAAAGGCTACGGATTGTTTTTCGAGGGGCGGATGATAGCGTTTTACAGCTTCAATACCGACATCAGCGACGGCTGTGAAGACGCTGAAATCCACAACGATCCCCCGGAAATTCGCCGCGCCGCCTTGCAGATGGGAACCAATATCCTGCTGTGGGCATTGTTACATTGACGCGGAATGATTTAAAAACGAGGAACCCATGTCCCCCAAACCCGAAATCGACCAGCTTTACCAGGCCGCCTACCAAAAGCTGCGGAAGGTAAACCGGAATTATTACCTGCTCAACGCTTCCCGGGCGTTGCTGCGCCTGCTGCTGTTCGTGGCGGCCATGCTGTTTGGGTTTGCGCTGGCAGACATGGCCTTCGACCTGGCCGCCCCGCTTCGGATCGGATTCTGGGTTCTTTTAAGCGGGCTGGTTCTGTTTTTCTCCATTCGGGAAATTGGGCCCCACTTGCGCCGGGCGCTCCGGCCCACGGAAGCGGGTTTGTACGAGTTATCCCGCCAGATCGGCAGAAACGACCCCGTGGTGCAAGATTCCTTAGTCAATTTCCTGCAAATTTATCACGATCGCGGGGTATCGGCGAATCCGCTCTTCAAAAACCTCTCACTGAAGCAGCTCTACGAAAAATTCCGCCATAGCAATTTCTACGGCATCATCTCCCTGCAAATTCTTCGCAAGCCGGCCAACCGTCTTTTGATTGCCGCAATGATATTTGCACTGCTGTTCATTATTTTTCCCGCGTCCATGAGCCAGGCGATTTTAAAGGTGCTCTATCCCACCCAATCATTCGAAAAACCGCTGCCGGTGACCTTGAAAAACCTCTCCGGCAACCTGACCGTGTTGAAAAACGAAGCCCTGCAACTGCGCGGCGAATACGAGGGCGTAACCCCCCACAAACTCTGGCTGGTGATCCGCAATGAAGCCGTTCCGGGAGACTCCGCGGCAACGGAACGGTTGGAGCTCAGCGGAATTTCCGGCAAAAACTTTTCCTATGAGATGAATCACGCCAAAACCGGGTTCTCTTACTGGTTCGAGGCGCGGGTAGAAATGACCACGTTCCAGAACCGGCTGGCCCGCAGCGAAAAAGGCGTTGTAACCGTGTTAGAACGCCCCTTTATCCGGGAGTTGCAAGCCAAATTGATTTATCCCGCCTACACCCGCCTCCCCGCGGCGTTTCTGCCCCCCAACAGCGGGGAAGTGACCGCCCTGCGCGGCACCCGGGTAGAGGTGGAAATCGAAGCGAACAAAAAACTGGCCAAAGCCGCGATGTGGTTCCGGGACGCCGCGGCCCCCTCGCAAGACTCCCTCGGCCTGCCCCTAAGCGTGGCGGAAAACCGCGCCCGGGGCAGTTTTGTCGTTGAGAAGGATACCCGGTACCGTATCATCATCGAAGACAGCGACGGTATTTCCAACTACCAGCCGGTGACTTACTCGGTGTTTGCCCTCTCCGATGAAAGTCCCTATGTGGAAATTGCCCGCCCCGGCCAGGACCTGGATATTGGCGACGAATTACAAATCCCCCTGCTGTTGAACCTGCGCGACGATTACGGCTTCAGCCGGCTGCTGCTGAAGGGCCGCCACGTTCACGCCGGTTCCCGCGGCGATACCACGGAATTTACCCTGCCGCTGCCCTACCAGGCGCTGGACCCCAACCGCGCCATCTCCGAATACACCTGGGACCTCTCTTCCTTATACCTTATACCCGAAGACTATGTAGAATATTTTGCGGAGGTGTGGGACAACGACGCCGTTACCGGCCCCAAGAGCGCCCGGAGCAAATCCTATATCTTGCGTCTGCCTTCGCTCATGGATATTCTGGAGCAAACCGAACAGGCCATGAGCGAGCAGGTGGAGGAAACCAAAGACGTCGCCCGGGACGCCCAAGAATTGAAGGAGAAACTGCAAGAGATCAACCGGGAGATGAAGCGGGAAGAGGAGCTTTCCTGGGAGCGCAAAAAGGAAATCCAGGCGCAGGTGGACCGTCAGCAGCAAGCCCTGGAGAAGTTAGAAGACATCCGCAAGGAAATTGAAGACCTGGCCAACCAGTTGGATAACCAGAATATGATCAGCCCGGAGACCCTGGAAAAATTCATGGAATTGCAGCAGATGTTCCGCGACCTGGCCTCCCCGGAACTGCTGGAAGCGATGAAAAAGCTCCAGGAAGCGCTGGAAAACGCCAATATGGAAGAGTTGAAAGAGGCCATGGAGCAGTTCCAGTTCTCCATGGAAGAATTCGAGCAGAAAATAGAGCGCACTTACGAGCTGCTGAAACGGGTGCAGTTGGAACAGAAAATGGATGAGTTGGCCAAAATGGCCGAAAAGTTGGCGGAGGAGCAGAAGACTATCAACGAGCAGTTGCAGAAAGAGAATTTGAGCGAGGCGCAGAAAGAGCAACTGGCCGATAAAGAAGCCAACCTGGAAAAAGATACCGGCTTTTTCGAAGAAAAACTCCAACAAGCTAAAGAGGAATTTCAGAAAGAAATGGCGGAAATCGCCAGCGAGCTGGAAAAAGCGCAGGAGTTCATGCAGGAACAACAACTCGGCCAGCAGATGCAGCAGATGGAGCAACAAATCCGGCAGGGGCAGATGTCGCAGTGCCGGCAGAGCGGGCAGCAGTTGGAGCGGCAATTGGAGATGCTGCAAAGCATGATGCAGCAGGCGCAGCAGAACATGAACCGGATGCAGAAAGAAGAGCTGCTGCAAGCCATGCAGAAGGTGCAACAGGATCTGTTGCGCTCTTCCTTCCGGCAGGAGCAGTTGTTCGAGAAATCCGACCAGGCTGACGTGGCTTCCGCGCAAATTACCGACATCGCCCGCCAGCAGGCGCAATTGCGGGAAAACAGCACCCAGATTATCAAAGAGTTGATCGACATTTCCAAAAAGACCTTTTTCCTCTCCCCGCAGATGAGCCAGACCATGTCCTCCCTGATGCAGAACATGGAAGAATCCCTGGCGAGCCTGGAGAACCGCAATCCCAAGCGGGCGGCGCAGTCGCAGCAGCGAGCCATGGGAGATTTCAACCAGGCGGTCATGTCGATGCAGAATTCCATGAACCAGATGATGCAGTCGAATTCCGCTTCCGGGTTCGAGGAGTTTTTACAGCAGATGCAGCAAATGGCCGGGCAGCAGGGGCAGTTGAACCAGGAGAGCATGGGGCTGTTGCAACAGCAGGGGCAGGGGAAAATGCAGCTATCCCCGGACGCCATGGCCCGCCTGGCGGCGCAGCAGGAGATGATCCGCCGCTCCCTGGAAAATTTGAACCAGCAAATGGGCAACCGCCAGGACGTGCCGGGTCGTTTGGGCGAATTGGGCGAGGAGATGGAAGAGGTGATCGAAGAGCTGAAGCAGCAGAGATTGGACCGCAAGGTCATCGAGCGCCAGGAGCGCATCCTCTCCCGACTGTTGGACGCCCAGAAATCCGTGCGCGAGAAGGAATACTCCAAAAAGCGCCAGGCCGAGCGGGAAGATAACGTGACCGCCAAATCCCCCCCGCAATTGAAGCAGGAGCTGTTGGAACGCGAAAACCAGCTTCGCAAGGAGATGTTAGAAGCGCTGAAAGAGGGGTATTCTTCGGAATACAAAGAGTTCATAAAATCATATTACGAGATTTTATCCCGCCAGCCGAATAAGGATTAAGAGGCGCGCATGAAGTAAAGATGCGGGGTATCCCTCCTTCAGGAAAAAAGGTAAACCTGAACGGGAGATACGGAAAACCCGGCCAAAACATCCGGGAGTTTTTGGAGAAACATCCGGGAGATTTGGGAGAAACATCCGGGAGTTTTTTGGGAAATCTGCGGTTAGCAAGGGCAATTTTCCGCCGCCAAAGCGCTTATAATAAATCTCTCCCCTTGAAAAAATTCTTTTCCCTCATTAGATTCAGCCAACCAGAGAAAACAAGACTATCTTTATCATAGATGGGCATTCACCTTAGAAATCCGAAATGTCTAAATTTAGAAACAAAAATGTTTCTACCGGTAGAAAG
This sequence comes from Deltaproteobacteria bacterium, assembly GCA_011526015.1. Taxonomy (GTDB): domain Bacteria; phylum Calditrichota; class Calditrichia; order RBG-13-44-9; family J075; genus JABWBP01. The sequence goes on from WYBG01000509.1 coordinate 32,422, forward strand.
GCGATGGCCGTTCATGTTTCTAAGTATAGAAACAAGTTTCTAAATTTAGAAAGTTTTTTGGGGTGTTTTAAATAAGGGAAGGGGTTTCCGTTTGAGTAATAGTTAGGCAGCAACAAAGTGGTTCCTCAGGGTTAATGTTACGGAATAGTAACCATGAATAATGATGATTATAAAAATCATAATTGGTTTAAAATATTTAAAAGTATCTACATACTCCTATCATGCGTACTTCTATTGTATTGTATTTCAATCTGGATAGAAGATCAATTTATGGACCAATCACAAAAACAAATTGGTAAATACATTATAAAATGTGATAATGGTAAAGAATTCAATGCTAATTCGTTAGGAATCTATTCAACTACAATAAACGATTTTACACAGGAAGAAGACACAAAAGCCAGAAAGCTTTGCAAATGTCAAGATCGTATTCTTAATTTTATTTTAAAACAAAGAAGCCTTGGTATTGATGATGATACAATTTTGGAGCAAGTAACAAGAAACTTTTACCAAAAAGATGATCCTCCGTTATATGAGTATTTTAAAGAAAGAAAAGAAAATTCTACTTTGTTAGTAGATCATCTTATTAATGAAGCGATCATGTATGTAGATAATCCAGTCAGAATAAATTATAAAATTAAAAAACAATATTTAGACAGACCTTTAATTGAGTATGCTAAAAAAGTTGGCTTAATTATTCTTGCTACTATGTTTGTTGGCGGATTGTTAGTAACGGTTTATGAATTATTGGGAAAAATATTGATTAAGATTGTTAGTAAAATATGAAATAAATTTTAAAAGCCAAATATGCATAGAAATAAAAGACGAGTAACTTAGAACAGATATCTAACAATAACAACAATTCTGCAAGAGAACTATTAAATGTATTTTTTAACTGATCCTCTAATACAACATGCTCGCACTATTTATAAATCCATTCAAATTGACCGACCAGAAACAATTACTGGGAATAAATTATTTGAATTATTTGGGCCAGGTAACATAAGAAACTATTCCGATAGACCACATGAAAGATTTAGTGATTACGAAACTTTATTAACTATTTTTCAAAATGATGATATTGAGAAATACAGAAAGATCCATAAAGGCACTCCTTTTTATTTTCTTGCATGGACTGCATTTGAAATGAGAAATTATGAAAAGGCCTTATTTTATATGGACGCAGCAATTTCTGAAGATATTAAAAATACAGGAAATAAATGGAAAAATTATCCACCATATAAATTTTTAACATTGAGTAACTCAAAAAAGCAAGCAGCGAAACAAGTAGTAGAAAAAATTCGTGAGCTAATAATTAAAGAATTAAAGCGGTTCAATAGAACCTCAAATTTAAATCCCTTGACCTTTCAAAAATTGATAAAAAAATTTGTCAAGGAATTAATCATTCATAAACCTTATAGAACAATCATTACGGCACTATATACATTTGTTTTAGAGTTTTCAGACAGATTCAAAGATTTAAAATTACAAAGTGACAATGGCGGCTCTATAGAGCCATTTTTAATTCATCTATTTAAAGGCGGTTTAATATTTGAATCACTTTTAAAATACTGCTATCAATTGGATGATAATGGAAATCCCACAAAAACTTTAGGGTCTATTTTTAATACGACAAATTTCAAAAAGGATTTCAATAATAAGGTAAATACAAGTTCAAATTCATTAAGAGAAATTGTAGATAATATTAAAGCAAATGATATTGAAACTTCTTTTAACACTGCCTCACAAATTAGAAACACAACTGGTCACAATTTAGTGTGGGATAATATTTTCGATACCCCATCAAACTATGAAGCGCTTTTTGAACAGCAGGTTAATGCGATTTTCTATGTCATTTCAGTAAAGTTTTTACTCTAAATTAAACCGTAACAATATTTTTTTCTGCATAGTTGCCTAACTTTTGCTCAAGGCGACAGCAGGGCAACTGATGGAATTCAGAATTTTTAATTTACGCATTTTGCTTTGTGCGTAACTCAAAGTATGCGGCCCGCAAGCCCTGCTGCGCCTTAGCACCGCGTTAAGCGCCACACATCGACCATGGTATCGAAAGCATCCGACATGAAAGCCACAGGCGACCAGGCGACAATCCTTGCGCAGTATGCGGATGGACCGACCCAATTGGAGAACGCCATCAAGGGTTTGTCGGAATCCGGTCTCGACATGGCGCCATCCCGGGGAGGTTGGTCAATCCGTGAAATCGTCCACCATATCGCAGATGGCGACGATATCTGGAAATCCTGTATCAAGATGGCCCTGGGGAACGAACAGGCGGAATTTCACCTCGACTGGTATTGGCCTATCCCGCAAACCACCTGGGCGTCGAACTGGGCCTATGCGCGCCGCCCTGTGAGTTCTTCCCTGGATCTGCTCAGGGCAACTCGAACACACATTCTCGACCTCCTTGCCCAGAGAGCGGACGCATGGGAGCGATCCGTCGAATTTCGCGAACCGAATGGACAAATCACTCGCGTGTCCGTGGGATTTGTTGTGGAGATGCAGGCAAATCATGTCTTCCACCATATCAATCGAATTCTTGCCATCCGCCAGGAACATGGCGCTTAACAGCGCCATCAAGCTGGCGGCAGAAATAGAAGAATAGCGCCCCTCAAATTCCCCCCGAGGTTCTAAAGCTCCGGGAGGTTGTTAATAGTGTTATCTACCTCATGGGAACCACCGGTCAAATTTAGCGATTACCAAAAAATGCACAAAAAATTACTGGATATGTTTTTCCAAAATTGATATGTTACCGAAAAGATTTTAAACGAACAATTATTTTGCGAAGGCATCACTTCGGGAAAGGAGTACTGAAATGTTACAACTTGCATTAAAATTAAAACCAGAGATAGAAAGACAATTAAGAGAAATCGTACAAAACGATTTTGATGGAAGTTATGAAAAATTCATTGAAACGGCTGTAAAAAGATATAAAAACGTCTTATCGAAACTAATTCATATTGCGGAAGATTTAGGAGTTGAGGATTTGGCAGCGAATCACGACCATTACTTGTATGGTTCCAAGAGATGAGAAAGATTTTCTTAGATACAGGTGGGATACTTGCTCTGGTAAATAAAAGAGATACTCTCCATAAAAAAGCCGTTCAGGTAAATGGGGCATTAGAGTTAGAGGAGGTTCGTTTTATTATAACCGATTACATTGTCGTGGAAATCGGAAATGCCCTGGCTAAACATAAGGAATTGGCTATAAAGACATTGGACCATTTGCAGACTTCGGAAGATATTCAGCGAACAAAGATTACGGATGAGATATTCGATCAAGCACTGGAACTCTACAAGAAATACTCTGATAAAGACTGGGGATTAACCGACATTTCATCATTCGTCATTATGCAACGAGAAAACATAAGTGAGGCATTTACCGCAGACTATCATTTTAAACAATTTGGATTCAGAATTTTGTTGTGATAGAGTACATCAACATGGTATAAAACTATTCCGTTCCGGGTTCTGGGAGCACAGGAGACGCCGATAGAACTCGCCCGCACAGGTAATCACACCCGTTATAGCAATTTCTCCCCCCCAAATCTTTTTCCTTTTTACCACCCCTTTTTTTGGTTAAAATTGCACCGCTTGAAATGAAACCGCGGCGCAGCATGGCGCCTTATTATAAAAAATATGGTAGCTATTCAGCCACCAATGGACACGAATGAACACAAATATTTCAAACTCGTTCCCGTCCCGGCGCCTCCGGAATGTGAGCGAGACCGGTAAACCTTTCGTGCGAATTCGTGGAAATTCGTGGCTGAATAGTAACAAATTATGAAACTATTTCTTGCGCTCCCGGCAATTTCCGGTTCTTTTTTGATAATCGCCTGTTTCCTCCCGGTCTCATGCCTGCCCCTCCACGCCGGGGAAGCGCGTGAAGAAATCCGCATCACCCTGGAAAAAGAACCCCACCCGGAGCTCCCCCTGCGCAACCTGCGCTATTTTCCCCTGAAGAAAATGAAGGTGGGATTGGCGCTCAGCGGCGGGGGCGCGCGGGGATTTGCCCACATCGGGGTGTTGAAGGCGTTCGAGGAGCGCAATATCCCCATCGACCTGATCGTGGGCACCAGCAGCGGCAGCATCGTGGGCGGGTTTTACGCCGCGGGATTCAGCGCCGAGCAGATCGAGCAGATCATCCGGGAAGTGGATTGGAGTAGCATCTTTGCCGACGAGACCTACCGCTCCCAGCTTTTTTTCTCCCAAAAAGACATTCCCCGCCGCCACGTGCTGCAATTCCGCCTCGACGGTTTCGTTCCCACCATCCCCGCGTCGATTTCCCAGGGCCAGAAGGTCTTCCAGACCCTTTACAACCGCCTGCTGCAAGCCAATTTCCAGGCCGCCAACGATTTCGACAACCTGAAAATTCCCTTCCGGGCGGTGGCCACGGACATCATCAGCGGGCGCAAAATCGTGCTGGACCGCGGCGACCTGGCGGAAGCGATCAACGCCAGCAGCGCCTTTCCGCTGCTCTTCGCCCCGGTGGAAATCGACAGCCTCTGGCTGGTGGACGGGGGCATTACCGACAATTTGCCGGTCGAGGTCGCTTTTAAAGAAGGAGCGGATATCGTCATCGCGGTGGACGCCACTTCTCATCTCCGCAAAAAGGAAGAGATCAATCTTCCCTGGGAAATCGCCGACCAGGCCACCACCATTATGATGGCCGCCTCCACGGAGGAAAACCGCCGCAAAGCGGATTTCCTGCTCACGCCCGACCTGGGGGAGATCAAAGGGGGAAATTTCCAGGAAGCAGATTCCATCATTCAAATGGGATATCGTTCCACGCTGCGCTCGATGGACTCCTTGATCGGGGTGATCGCCCGGGCGGAGGCGCTGCGGCGCGGGAAATACGAATCTCTTGGCGCGATAACGGCCGTGCGGGTAGAGGGGATGTCCGGGGAGATTCTGGAAACTTTCCGGGGACGTTTTAAAACCGCGCCGGGCAGGGAAGTCTATCGGGAAGACCTGCTGACGGATTTGCGCATGATGTACAACAGCGGATACCTGGAAGATGCTTACGCGGTTATCCGCGAGGACGGGGAGCGCCGCGAAGCCGTATTCCACGTCTTGCAGCAGCCGCACATCAACCGGGTGGTTTTCCGGCACCGCGGGGTGCTGCCCGACAGGATTTTCGTTGCCCTGGCGGCGGAATTATCCGGCAAAACGCTGAATGTCGTCGTCCTGGGAAACCGGATGATCGAATTGAGGAATCAATTGATCCGGCAGGGACATTCCCTGGCGCAGATTCGCTCCATCACTTATCAACCGGAGACCGGGAACCTGGAGATCGAGGTTGACGAGGGGTATGTCAACCGGATCCGGATTAGCGGGAACAATGTAACCCGCGACCTGGTCATTTTGCGGGAATTTCCCCTGCGGGAAGGAGAATTGTTCCACGCCGCCCGGGCCATCGAAGGGATTCAGAATATTTACAGCACCGACCTGTTCGACCGGGTATTGATCAACGCCGTCAAGGAAAACCAGGAAAACGTGCTGATTATTAAAGTCAAAGAAAGAAAATATTCCATCGCCCGGCTGGGCGCCCATGTATCGCTGGAACGAAAAGCGGAAGGATTCGTCGAGCTGCTCAACGACAATTTCCTGGGTACCGCCACCCAGGCCAGCCTTTTCGGTTCCGTGGGAGACTACATCCGCCACGCCGAGGGCTTGCTCAACGCGGTGCGGCTCTATAAAACTTATTTGACGTCACGTCTATCGGTTTATTATGAGGAGCGGGAGGACCGTTACTACCGGAACCTGGTTTTGCAGGGAGAATATATGACCACCCTGCGCGGGGGGCGTTTTGTGATCGGGCAGCAGATTAAGCGCCTGGGGCTTATCTCTGCGGAATTAAGGGTGGAAAACATCAGCGTAACTTCCGGTGATTCCGCCTTTCCTTACCAGGACAAATACCGGCTGCGCTCCTTCACCATCCGTTCCGTGGTGGATAAACGGGATCGAATCCCTTTCCCGGAAAACGGGATTTATAACCGTTGGTATTGGGAAACCGGCAACCAAAAAATCCTGGAAAGCTCCAAACCGTTTACCAAAATTTTCCTGGGGCTGGAAGGATACTATCCAATCCTCAACAAAAAACTGAATTATCATCCTTACCTGTATGCCGGCAGCGCGGATTTGACCCTGCCGTTTACGGAATTCTTCTTTTTTGGGGGACAGAACAATTTCCCGGGCCTGCACGAGCGCGAAAAATTCGGGCGCCAGTTCATCCAGGCCGGCCTGGATATCCGCTACCGGATCAGGTGGAATTTGCCGATAGAAGCGTACCTGCTTGGGAATTACTCCTTTGGAGCGGCCTGGGAGAGAGCGGATGCGAAAATTGAAGATTCTGATTTCCTCCATTCGCTTTCGGTAGCTTTTGCGATCAATTCTCTGTTGGGACCGCTCAAATTGAGTTATGCTTCCTTGCCGGGCAAACGGGAAATGGTTCATTTCTCTTTCGGATTCGATTTTTGAGCCGCGGGCCGATTTCCGATACAAGTTCCCCATCCCCCGCCTGAAAACCTGCCACAGAAGTAGTGCCTTCGGCAAACACAGATTCAATCCCTTGTAAAAATTCAGAAAAGATGATGGATTGATTCTATCGTTCATAGTGCTCCGGGTTATTTTTCCTCACCTGAACTTCGGTGAAAGATAACCCGGAATGCCGATCTCCTTTCTGTTAAATTGAATCGAATTTAACAAAAGGAGACCTGCTTTTAAAGTCCTCAATGGCATGGGGAATTTCTGTTTGTTTTATGGCGCCTTACTTCCTCTCTTGACATCCTCCCCGGAATGCCGTAACATCAACCTTTGTTCACTGCTGCAAAGGGGATGAATGGCCAGGCGTATCATTCTGTTCACCGGCAAAGGCGGGGTGGGAAAAACCACCTGCGCCGCGGCCACAGCGTTGAAAGCCGCGGAATCGGGATATAAAACCCTGGTAATGTCTTCCGATCCCGCCCACAGCCTTGCCGACGCTTTCGACCGCCCCCTGGGACCGGAGCCGGAAGAGATCCAGCCCAATCTCCACGCCCAGGAAGTGGATCTCTATTATTCCATGAAAAAATACTGGAGCAACATGCGCGAGTTGTTGCTGCTGGTGTTCAAGTGGCAGGGGGTCAACGAGATCGCCGCCGAAGAGTTGGCCGCCATTCCCGGGATGGGTGAAGCTTCCGCCCTGCTCTGGCTGGATCTGTTTTTCCATAGCGGGGAGTACGATTTGATCGTGGTGGACAGCGCCCCCACCGGCGAAACCCTCACCTTCCTCACCCTGCCCCAGGCCACGGAGTGGTGGCTGACTAAAGCGTTTCCCTTTCAAAAATTGGCTTTTCAAACCGTGGGCTACGCGGTGCGCAAAACCACCGGCATCCCCCTGGACAAAGGGTACATGGAATTGCGTACCCTGTTCGAGAAGCTGCGCGCCATTCACGCGGCGCTCAGCAACCCGGACGTCAGTTCCGTGCGCCTGGTAATGAACCCGGAAAAAATGGTGGTGCAGGAGGCCCGCCGCGCCTATACCTACTTGCAACTGTACGGCTACGGGGTGGATTCGGTCATCGTGAACCGGATTCTCCCCCCGGAAGCGGCCAGCGACCCCGGCTGGCAAAAATACTTAGAAGCGCAGGCCGGCTACCTGGAAGAGATCGAGGCCAGCTTTTCTCCCCTGCCGATTTTGCGGGTGCCGCACATGCGCCGGGAAGTATTCGGCCTTCCCCTGCTGAGCGAAATTGGCAGGGGATTATACGGAGACCGCGATCCCGCGGGCATTTTTTACAAAGAGCCTACTTACCGGGTGACGGCGGAAGGAGGGAGCTATTTTTTGGATATTCGCCTGCCCTTTGTGAAGGAAAAAAACTTCACGATCAATCAATTCGGGGACCAGTTGGTCATTCAGATTCAAAACCAGCGCCGGAATTATCTCTTACCCACCTTTTTGACTTACTACCGATTAGCCGCCTCAACCCTGAAGAACGGCTGGCTGCGGGTGCGCTTCGAACCCGCGGAGTCGCCGCCGGGCGAGCCGCCGCAAGCCCGCTGAAGCCGTGCGCCCCATGCAGGAGTACGGCAAAATGATTCTATGGCAGAATAATTCAAAAAATTATTTTGCCAATCAATCATTCTGCCACAAAAAAATTATAAGTAATTGGGGAGAAGGCAGGCAGGGCTTAGAAGCCGTTTTAAAAGTTTGGGTAGTCCTAAACGATTAATGCTGTTTAAAAAAGTGCATGGTGTCATTCCCACGAAAGTGGGAATCCATAAACTCAGTAGAAATAGTGGATTCCCGCTTTCGCGGGAATGACAAAATGGGTGG
>WYBG01000510.1 GCA_011526015.1 Deltaproteobacteria bacterium
CCTGCGGCTGCTGAAGAAGCTGCAAAAAGAATACAACCTGGCCTACCTGTTCATTTCCCATGACCTCAGCGTGGTGTACCACGTCTGCGACGAGGTGTTGATCATGTACCTGGGCAGAATTGTGGAGCACGGACCGGTGGAGCGGATTTTTAAAAACCCCGCGCATCCTTACACCAAAGCGCTGTTGAGCGCCGTTCCAATTCCCGATCCTCAATCCGGGCGCAAACGCATTATCCTCAGCGGGGAAATTCCTTCCCCCACCCGGATTCCTCCCGGCTGCCCCTTTTTCTCCCGGTGCAGCCAGCGCATGGAGGTCTGCGAAAATTCTCCCCCGCCGATGCGGCAGGTGGGGCCGGGGCAGGAAACCCACTGCTGGCTGTACGAATAAGAGGGTGTTTTAAAAATTTCTGGCAATGAGTCGAGGCTAAAAATTGGAACGCGGATGACCCCGCCCTTCCGGGGCAAGCTGCGGATGCGAGGGATTTGCACAGATTTTTCTAAATTTATCTCTGAATATCCGTTGTATCCGCGTTCCAGTTGGGCGTATTGGAAGTACTAAGGGAGCCAGAAAAAAATAATGTACCCAACTGAGCGCACAGAGTTATTGAAACACATTAGCGTTCAGTGGTACAATAAAAAGGGCGAAAGCCCTAAATCGAATTCAAACACGCTCTAAGCGGGCAGCGTTCAACGCCTATTGCGCTTCCGCGGGCTGTCGCAGCCGCTCGATCACTCCCCGGAGGCGGGCAGCCAACTGCGGCTGCTCCCGCAAAAATTCCACTGCCCGAAGGTAACACGTCAAGGCCGCTTCCTTCTCCCCCAACTGCTCCAAATACTGCCCGCGGTTGAGCATCAACGTCCCGTAATAATTTTGGAATACCTTTGCCATGCGGTCTTTGGGCACGGAATCGTCAAAGAAATGGCGGAATTGCAGGCTGTCGAGCGCCAGGGGCGTGGGCGGGGAGGCGTTTTTGCGCAGACGGAACGCCGCCCCCAAAGGCTCCGCGTGGTAGCGGGCGGCGATGCCCGGCGGGAGCGGGCGCAGATAAACAGCGATATAAACCTCCCGCCCGGCTTCAACCGCGCGGTCGATGAAAGCGTTGGTCATCGCCAGGTATTTCGCCTGGATGAAATTGCCGTCGTAGGGTTGTTGATTCTCGAACGGCGCCACCGCGGCTAAAAATTCCTCCGTTTCCCGGGCCGCGGATCGAACCAATTCGGGATAGTGGTCTTTCAGCCACTGAATATACCAGCTCCGGCGCAGAAGCTCCTGGTCGAGGACCAGCAAATCCGCCCGCCGCCCCTCCACGAACTGGTAATAATTCAACGGAAAATAGAAAGGATCCCAATTGACGATCACCAGGGCGTTCTTTTCGGTTACCCGGAAGAGGTTTTCCGCGTAGTCCTCCGCGAAGCGATAGCGGCTCATGTCTAATTTTTGATAATTGGGATGCGCCAGCGCCAGGGGCAGCAGGGTAATCGCCCCGGCCAGCCCGTATTCCGCCAGGCGTTTTCCTTTCAGAAGATTCATCAGCAAGGCCGCGGTGTAAAACATTCCCAGCCCCATCAGCAGGGCCAGGCACAGGTAGGAGGGGATGTAAAACACCGACACCAGCGCCCGGTTTTCCGCCGCTGCAAAGGGATCGCTAACGCTCACGTCGAAATCGGTGAGGTAGGTGGTGAGGGGAGCGGTAAAAAGGAAAAATACCAGCAAGAAATAGGCATAAATCCGCCGGTATTTGAACAGGGCGATGAGGCCGGGCAGGGCAAAGATCAATACCAGCGGAAACCATTGCTCCCGAAGAAGGTCGAGGTAAACGCCGAACTGCGCCAGGAACTTCGCGAAGGTGCGCCCCTCTCCGAATCCGTACTGGTGGCGGGTTACGGTGCGGATGAAATTATCCCAGTTTTCCGGGTTCCCCCAATCCATTTTGGGATTGCGGGCGGAGGCGACGGGGAGGTAGAGGTAGGGGAGCAACCCCAGGATTAAAGCGCCCGCGCCGGCCAGGAGCCTTTTCCCCCGGAGCAGGAAGCGGCGATCCGCCAGCAACGCGAAAATGATCAAAACCGGCAGCAGCACCAGGGAAGTGGTATGGTTGCTGAAGGCCAGCCCCAGAACGTAGCAGATCAATAAAAAATAGCGTTCCCGTTCGGCGGGATGGGCCTGGCGGCGCCACATCACCGCTAACCATATCACCAGGGCGTTGGAGAGAGTATTCAGCCCATAGACTTCGGTGATGATCGCCTGCTCCCAGTTCTCGTAAGCGCTGGCGAGCAGCAGGCCGGCGGCGAGGGCGGCAGCGTGTTTCAGAATTGAAGATTGAAGATTGAAAATCGAAGATTGGCGGTTGACGGCGGAGATTTCTTCGATGAGCAGGATGGCCGCCCAGGTGAGGAACAGGGCGGCGAGGGAGGAGAGAAGCGCGGACATCAGATTCAGGCGATAGGCGACGTTTTCCAGCGGAATCATGGAAAAAATCCGCCCTAACAGGGTGAAGAGGGGGTAGCCGGGCTGGTGGGGCACGCCGAGGTTGTAGGCCGCGGCGATCAATTCACCGCTGTCTTCAAACGTAACCGTGGGGGCGAGGGTGAGCAGGTAGAGAATGAAGCTGAGCAGGAAAGAGAGCGTTAGCGCGGCGTAGAGTTGAAGATTCCCGCGGGAAACACCCGGGGGCCACGCGCCGGGAACGTTCGAGGATTTCTTTTGATTTGGCAATTGCCCGTCCATAATCGAAGGTTATAATTCTATCCCAAAACATTTGAAATTTGCCACATGGTTCGATAAACTCACCATGCAAAGAACACAGAGAGCACAGAGGAATTGAGAAATTATGCCAGCCAGAAAGTGGAGCTATGCCGAAACTCTGTGATCTCTGTGAACTCTTTCCAAAGGAACCCCTTTGGGGGTGGCTAAAAAAGTTAGGGACAAACTCTCAGATTTCGGCATGAAGAATCTAAAACACCCGAACACTTCTAACCTTTTTTTATTCCGAAGGCGGGAAGAGGAACTCGAAATGCCGCCACAGCCGCGCCGCCCAGGCGGCTTCGGAGTGGTCGGCTTTGGCGTCATAATAAAACTGGAAATCTTTGCCGGGGGAAATGCCCTTTCGGCGCAGGATTCGCAGCACTTTTTTACAGCCCCGGTAGAGCAGCCGCTCCCCTCCCCTGCCGCCGCAATCCATAAATATGCGCACCGGCTCTTCCGGCGCCGGGCTTTTTTTAAGGAACTTGACGGCCTGTTCCCGCCGGTAAACAAACGAGGGCGACAAACATCCCGCCAGGGAAAATATCCGGGGATATTGCCATATCAACAAGAAAGAGACCAATCCTCCCAAAGAGGAACCCATGATGGCGGTGTGCGCCCGGCCGGGCAGGGTGCGATAGGTCCGGTCGATGAACGGTTTCAGCCGCTCGACGATGAAGTGCTGGTATA
>WYBG01000511.1 GCA_011526015.1 Deltaproteobacteria bacterium
TCCCAAAAACCTTTTTGTTTGCATATTTCAATAATCTGTTTAAATTCCGTTCAAATTCCTTTATCCGAAACAATAATCGGGAGGCTGTTATGTCAAAAGGAACAGTCAACAAAGTGATTTTGGTGGGAAGATTGGGCAGCGATCCGGAAATCCGCTACACTCCCTCCGGCGCTCCGGTCGCCAATTTCAATATCGCCACCGACCGCGCCTTTAAGGATAAAGACGGGGCCTGGCAAAACGAAACCACCTGGCACCGCATCGTGCTCTGGAACCGTCAGGCGGAATTTGCCAAGGAGTATCTCAAAAAGGGCAACAAGGTGTTCGTGGAAGGCCGCATCCAGCACCGGGAATGGCAGGATCAAAACGGGCAGAAACGCACCACTACCGAGGTCGTCGGTTTTGAGGTCCAAATGCTGGATTCCCCGGGGCAGCGGGCGGAAGCAGCCGGCAGCGCCCCCCCGGCGCAGGCTTCGGAACTTACCCCCCCGGAAGATATGGGAACCCCGCCCGATGACGTTCCGTTTTAAGCGACCCGCCTCATCAGCAGTGCGCCATTTCCCTTTTTGAAAAGCTCCCCGGAAAAATTCGGGGAGCTTTTTATTTTTATCCTCGTGTAAACCATATTAAATTAGGCTCGTAATTTCGGAACAAGGTATATATCGATGATTAGGAGAATAGTATTATGAAAACTTACCGCCTCTCAGGATTGATTCTGGCGCTATTCATCCTGGCCAGCCAACTGGCCGCGCAGGAAGAAATTTTGGAATCTGCCCCAACCCATAAGAGCGAGCGGAGCTTTACCATATCCCTGGCGACTTCCGGGCTGGGAATCGGCGGTGCGTACCGCTTTACCCTGCCGGCCTATTTTCACCTGGGTTTCACCCTGGAGTTCTTTATTATGCGGGACGATAATGAGCTTGAATTGTACGATCCCTATTCCGGTCGCTATCTAAAGCTCAATGACTTAAACCGCCTATTCCTGATTCCCCTGAACGTCGAGTTAAAAAAGCGCCTGTTCGTGAACGATATTGAAGATGATTTTCGGCCCCACATCGTTTTGGAGGGCGGCATGGTGTTCGGAATGAACTTCCCCAACGAAGCGTTCGTGGACGGCAACGTGATCAAGCCGGATAATGAATATCAATTCGCGCCCAGCCTCGCAATCGGGGTGGGAGTGGATTTTAGCACCAAGAAAACCTATTTTGCCACCCTGCGCACCCAGTACCGCTACACCCAATTCTCCGAACCGATTGCCGGAACGAAAGACCACTCCGCATTCGAGATCAAATTCGAGATCGGCGGGCAGCGCTGAGGCGGAGACGTGAAACGTGAAACGTAATGCGTATTCCGTATTGCGTAATGCGTATTCCGTTTTTCTTACGCAATACGGAATACGCTTTACTTTCTTCCCACCTCTAACCACGAACTCCATGAAAGCCACCATCATCTCCATCGGTAATGAGTTGTTGAACGGGAAGACCGTCAACAGCAACGCGGCGTTTATCGCGGCAAAATTGTATGAGATCGGGATCGTCACCGGGCGGATTGTCGCCATCCGGGATGAAACCGCGGCCATTTTAGAAAGCCTGGAGCAGGCGCTGGCGCAATCCGAGGTGGTCATCACCACCGGCGGGCTGGGCCCCACCCCGGACGATATTACCAAGAACGCCCTGGCGAATTTCTTCCACTCCGAAATGGTGTTTAACGAAGCCATCTGGCAGAAAATCGAGCAGCGATTCCGGCAGCGGGGCATCCCGGCCCCGGAGGTCAACCGGGTGCAGGCCTGGATACCGGAGAAAGCCCGCCTGATCGACAATCCCATCGGCAGCGCCCCGGGACTGCACTTCGAAACGCCCTCCCCCGGCGGTATTGCCGCGGCCGCAGGCGGCGCAGCGAAACATACCTTCGTGCTGCCCGGCGTTCCCCAGGAAATGAAAGCGATCGTGGCCGAAAGCGTCATCCCCTTTCTGCGCCAAAAAAACGCCGCCGGGCTTATCGAAGTGCGCCTCTACCGCACCACCGGCGTCGCCGAATCAAAGATTTATGAACTCTGCCGCGCTTTGCTGGAGAGCCGCCCGGAGTATGAAGTCGCTTTCCTGCCCAAAACCACCGGGGTGGATCTTCGCGTCGCCCTGCGGGAAAAAGACGCGGCAAAAAAGCAGCGGTTTGCCGAATTCGAAACCGGGCTTTTTCAAACCATCGGCAAATACATCTACACCACCGGGCCGGAGGAATTGGAAGAAGTGGTCGGAAAACTGCTACGGGAGCGCCGTTTGACCCTGGCGGCGGCGGAAAGCTGCACCGGGGGCCTGGTGCAGGATAAGATCACCGATATTGCCGGCAGCTCGGATTACTTCATCGGCGGGATGGTCGCCTACAGCAACGAGAGCAAAATGCGCCACTTAGGGGTGCGGGCGGAATCGCTGCAGCGCTACGGCGCGGTGAGCGAAGCCGTGGCGAGAGAAATGGCGGAAGGGGTTCGCCGCGCTTTCGGAGCCGACCTCGGCATTTCCACCACCGGCATTGCCGGCCCCGGCGGGGCGACGCCGGAAAAGCCGCTGGGATTGATCTACCTCGGCCTGGCCACGGCGCAGAAAACGGCGGCGAAAAAATTCCTGCTGATCGGCGACCGGGTAATGATCAAAGAGCGGGGCGCGCAGGCGGCGCTGGAACTGCTGCGGCGGGAGCTGCTGGGGATGGAAAGCTGAAGGGATATGAGATAGAATTAGCTATGAAATACCTCCTCCGGCTGCTGCGCGGCGGCGTCATCATCTTTCAGCGAACCCTCTATTTGCTCACCCTGGGGCATTTTCCCCCGCCCTTCGTCAGCGTGAACGTGATCATTTGCGATGGCGATAAGGCGCTGCTGATCGACCGCCGCGACGGATTGGGGCTGGGTTTGCCGGGCGGTTTCGTGGGGCTGAAGGAAAAGGTAGAAGACGCCGCCGCCCGGGAGGTGAAAGAGGAAACCGGCCTGGAGGTGGAATTAGCCGGCCTGGTCACGACAATGTCGGGAAAACGCCGGGGAAGCTACATTTACGCCACCTGCCTGGTTTACGAAGCGAGAATTACCGGTGATAAAGTTACCCGCGATTCGCTCGAAGGAAAGTGCCGCTGGATTCCCCTCCATCAAATCGAAGCACACCGGTTTGCCATCGACCATTTCGATGCCCTCAAATTATTCCGGGAGTCGAAAAGCCATGAAAGCGCTGATCTTAAAACAAATCTGCGATCTTAGCCAAACCCGGGAACCGTTAACCGCCGCGGAACTGCCCCTGCCGGAGCCGGGCGAGCGCGAAATCCGGCTGAAAGTCTCCGTCTGCGGGGTTTGCCACACCGAACTGGATGAAATCGAAGGGCGCACTCCGCCGGCGGCGTTCCCGGTAGTTTTAGGCCACCAGGTTGTCGGGCGGGTGGAAAAAAACGGCCCGGGCGCCGGGAGATTTAAAATTGGCGAGCGGGTGGGCGTGGCCTGGATATTTTCCGCCTGCGGAAAGTGCCAATTCTGCCGGGAAGGAAATGAAAATGTATGCCCGGAATTTCGCGCCACCGGGAGGGACGCCAACGGCGGCTACGCGGAATATATGGTTGCGCCGGAGGATTTTGCTTACCCCATCCCGGCGATCTTTTCCGATGCGGAAGCCGCGCCGCTGCTCTGCGCCGGGGCCATCGGCTACCGTTCCCTGCGCTTAACCCACTTGAAAGGCGGGCAACGCCTGGGGCTGACCGGTTTCGGCGCTTCGGGACATCTGGTGCTGCTGATGGTCAGGCAGAAATATCCCAAAAGCAAGGTCTTCGTATTTGCCCGCAGCGAGAAAGAGCAAGAATTCGCCCGGGATCTGGGCGCGGCGTGGGCCGGCGACACCGAGGATACCGCGCCGGAGAAATTAGACGCGATTATCGACACCACCCCGGTCTGGAAGCCGGTAGTGGAAGCATTGCGGAATTTGAAACCGGGGGGGCGGCTGGTAATCAACGCCATCCGCAAAGAGGAGATCGACAAAGCGGAATTGCTGAAGCTGGATTACCCGGAACATCTCTGGCTGGAAAAGGAGATCAAGAGCGTGGCCAACGTGGAGCGGCGCGACGTGGCAGAATTCCTGAAACTGGCTGCCAGGATTCCCATCAAACCGGAATACCAGGAATACCCCTTGCAAGAATCCAACCGGGCGCTGCTGGAGTTAAAGGAGCGCAAAATCCGGGGCGCGAAGGTGTTGCGAATAAGTTAGCGGGAGCAGCGACAGGGGCAGGAGTAGTCGGGAGTCAACATAGGAGGGGTGGGTTAATAATGCAAATTAAAATTTGCACTCCTGCCTATACCTGCTCCCTGCCTACTGCCACTGCTCCTGCCGCTGCCAACCGCTCCTCAGCGGTACATCCCCGCCACGTATTCCCCGTATCCGTTATATAATAAAGTAGGGATGCGCTCCCCGGTGTCGATCAATCGCTCACTGGCCTGGGACCAGCGCGGATGGGGCACTTTGGGATTCACGTTGGCCCGGAAGTCGTATTCATCCGGCACTACGTCGTTCCAGAAGGTTTTCGGCTGCTCGCGGGTAAATTCAATGCGCACGATTCCTTTGATGCTCTTGAACCCGTATTTCCAGGGCGTGGCCAGGCGCAGGGGCGCACCGTGCTGTTTGGGCAGTTCGTGGCCATACACGCCGGTAACCATCAGGGTTAACTCGTTCATGGCCTCGGCCATGGTCAATCCCTCGTAATAGGGCCAGGGGTACCAGGTCTGGTTTTTTTGTCCCACGGCCTGGGATGGGCGGTAAAAAGAGACCATGCGCACGTATTTGGCGTGGGAAGTCGGTTCTACTTCTTTGATCAGCGCGCTGAGGGGAAATCCGCTCCAGGGCACTATCATCGACCAGGCCTCCACGCAGCGGTGGCGGTACACCCGCTCTTCCAACGGCATCTTTTTGATCAGATCGTTGATGTCGTAAGTCTTCGGTTTCGCCACCTCCCCGGCCACTTCCACTTGCCAGGGGCGGGTTTCGAACCGCTCCGCCAGCTTCCATACCCGGTCTTTATCGGTGGTGAATTCATAATAATTGTTGTAGGAGGCGGCTACAATTTCGTTGGTGAGAGGGCGGTCAACGCTATATTTGGCATTTCGCGCCAGGGGGTACCCCCCGCCCGGTTTGGGAATGCTCTGGCTCACGTCTGTCCACTGCTCTCCCGCCGAGGTATTGTCAAAGCAGCCGTTTACCAGCGCCCAGGCCCCGATTCCCAGGGTTCCCAGGGATTTCAAGAATTTGCGGCGATTCATGTACACCGCTTCCGGGGTAACCAGGCGCTCCGGCAATTGGCCGATTTTGGGCAATTTTATCAACATGGATATTTACCTCCGCTAACTTGAAAAATCACTATATAAATCCGGCGTCACAAAAAGATCACGGAAATCTCAGCAAGGCTTAAAATAATATGTCCCCCGATTTGCCGCTATCAGAGAGTTAATTTTTCTTAACGAGTGTAACCAAAACACTGAAAGAAATTCGACAGGCGGTTGTTTTTATGTTACCGCGAATGAACGCCAATTAACGCGAATTGACCTCTGAACTTATGATTTTTATTCGTGTTCATTCGCGTCGATTCGCGGTTAGATTTCAAAATGCGGGGCCGGCATTTTTAATTTTGTTGCCCGCAGGCCTGAAAATGGCGATTTTAACGCGAGATTGAAGCGCAAAGTTTGAGCGAATAATAAGGATGATGCGAAAAGGATTACTTATGTCGATCTTCGATCCCTTGAAGCGGGTGGAACGCTTGAAAAAAGCCCGACCGGGCCGGCAAGCGGACGCGGAATTAGAAAACCGCATTCCCCCGGGACAATACGAAACGAAAAAATTTCCCGTGCTTACTTACGGGGAAACCCAGCACATTCAACCGCAGGAATGGCAACTTCACATCTTCGGGCTGGTAGAAAATCCTCTTGTGTTGAACTGGCAAGAATTGCTGGCGCTGCCGGCGGTCTCCATCCGGCGGGACATTCACTGCGTCACCCGCTGGAGTATGCTGGACAGCCACTGGGAGGGAGTTTTGTTCAGTGAATTGGTGAAAAAGGTTCGCCCCGCGCCGGAAGCTCGCTTCGTGATGCAGCACTCCTACGGCGGCTATACCACCAACCTGTCGTTGGAAGATTTGCTCATAGATGGCGTGATCATCGCTTACAAATATGATGGAAAACCGCTCGACCCCGACCACGGGGGGCCGGTGCGCATGGTGGTGCCGCAACTCTATTTCTGGAAGAGCGCCAAATGGCTGAAGGGGCTGGAATTCATGGCCGAAGACCGCCCCGGCTTCTGGGAACAGTACGGCTACCACATGCACGGCGACCCCTGGAGTGAAGAACGGTTTGGATAGTCGCAGAGCGCAGATATAGTGTTTAAGAAAAAAGATATTGGATATCTATGTTTAATGAATCGGCGATGGGGTGAAACGGAGAAACGGTGACATCACCGGTTCACCCGCTCTCCGTTTCACCGGTTCATTTCATCATCCAAAAACATTTTCTTGAGGTCTATAGCATAGCGCATGGAGCAAAGCGGGGAGAGGTTTAAGAGGCATTTTCGCTATGACCATTGCGCCAACCGCCCGAAAGAGACGTCTATATGGAAACCCATCCCGAAACCCCATTATCCCTGGCGGTGCGCGCCGGCCAGCCGGATTTTTTAGACCTGCCCTGGCGGCATCCCCTGGAGGAATGGCAACACCGCTGTTCCCGCTTAGAAGAACTGCCGCGCGGCCTTTCCCGCCACCCGGTGGTGTTTTTGAACTATGACGGGATGCTCTACGCGCTCAAGGAGCTGCCGGCGGATCTCGCGGAAAAAGAGTATGATCTGCTGCTTAAAATGGAAGAGTTGAAGCTGCCCGCGGTAAAAGCGGCAGGCCATGCCCGCACCAGTCCCGGGCAGGGAGAACTCAGCGTGCTGATTACCCGCTACCTGGACAATTCCCTGCCCTACAGCTCCCTGTTTACCCAGCCGAACCTGGCCCGCTACCGGGAGCATCTGTTGGATGCCCTGGCAGGGCTGCTGGTACAATTGCACCTTAGCGGAGTCTATTGGGGCGACTGTTCTCTTTACAACACCCTCTTCCGCCGGGATGCCGGCGCTTTGCAGGCCTACCTGGTAGATGCCGAGACCGCGGAAATTCACCCCGGTTTGTCATCCACCCTGCGGGCGCACGACCTGGAGATTATGGAAGAGAACGTGGTCGGGGGGTTGTCGGACCTGGTAGCCGCCGCCATTCTCAACGAAGATTACCCGGTAGAAGATACCGGCTCTTCCATTCACGACCGCTACTGGCGGCTGTGGGATGAGATCACCCGGGAAGCGTATATTCACCCCCAGGAACGCTACCGCATCCGGGAACGGATCAATGCCCTGAACGCCCTGGGGTTTTCCGTGGCGGAGATCGAGCTGAACGCCACCGAGAAAGGGGACTTGCTGCGCCTGAACGTGGTGGTCACGGACCGGAATTTCCATCGTCACCAGTTGCACAATCTCACCGGGGTCTATGCCGAGGAGATGCAGGCCCGCCAGATGGTGAACGAGATCAAGGAATTGAAAGCCACCCTCTCCACCGCCCGGAAAAGCAGCGTGCCGCTCAGCGTGGCCGCCTACCACTGGCAGAACCACTACTACCTGCCGATCATCGAAAAATTAGTTCCGCTGCTGAAAAACAGCGCCAGCGAAACGGAACTCTATTGCCAGTTCCTGGAACATAAATGGTTTTTATCCGAGCGGGCGCAGCGCGACGTAGGCCGGGAAATCGCCTTGAAAGACTTTTTGAGCAACCCCCCGGCCTGATGCGCAACTTTAGAACAGCAGCCCGATGGTAATCACTCCCCCGCGATCATTGTAGTCATTGAAGGTAAGGGTATAGTCCAGGTTGACGTGGACGTGGAAATTATAGGTTCGGAACATCAACAGGCCGGCGCTGACGGTTGCGCCCGGGCCCCCGCCTTTTTTCTGGTTTTGCCCGTCCGGAGAATAATTCTCCTCATTGTACTCATCGTGCATCACCCCATGGTAGCCTACCGCGCCTCCCAGGTACGGGCTGAAATCCTTCGGAGAGACCAGGTACAATACGCCGATCTCCAGGGCAAAACCTTTGCGGATACCCAATAAACCGCTCACCGCAAAGTGTTTCATCGCATGGAAGGTGCGGAAGTCCAAAACGAAAATTCTTTGTTCGCCGTCATACCCGTTTTCCGGGTAAAGGTAGCCGAAGGCGATCCCGAAAGAAGACTGGGCTTTGCGGGAGGCAGGTTTGCGGGATTCCTGATCGGTAATCAGTCCCACTTCGGCGGTCTTCTCCACCGGGGTATGCGTGGCAATGCTGATCGCCACTCGTTTGATCACCTGGTCGAGTTCTTCTAAGTAGAGCGCGGTCATATTGTCCGACACCAAAACCTGCTCGGAAGCCACGTCCGCCAGGGTGTATTCCAGAATAATTTTCTCTCCCAATTTGTTCAGGCTGCCGAATACCACCTTCTCGGCTTCTACCTGCCGGCCGATCTGGATGGCACAATCCAGATCCACGCAGACGGCGGAATCCAGCGCCTGCCGGATTTGATTGTCCGAAACCAGCCGGTAGCGAGCGGTTTTTTGCACTTCCTGGCGTAGCAGAAGGTGAGCAGTTTCCGCCGAGGCCGCTTCCACTCCTATGGAACGGAACGGTAAAATCGCTATTCTATCCTGGCCAGACAGAAAAGGAGCCATCAATACCAATATGGTGATCGCATAAAAAGCAATTGCCTTCATGGCTGGTTCTCCATTTTTTCCCAAAATTCTTTATGTTTGATTCCCCCGCTTTCCCCAATCTGCTTTCTGGCTATTTGCAGAATTTCCTGAAATTTTGGCGAATAGGCCAATATCAGGCGCTCGATTTCTTCTTCATCTTCCATGGAGAGCAATACTGCAACAGGTCTGCCATTCCGAGTAACAATTACCGGCCCTTCCTGGCTGGCTTTCAGATACGCGCTAAATCGCACCTTTACCTCTGCGATGGAGGCAATTTTCATATCGGGACTTCCTTTCCGCCAATAAACAACCGGTTTCCTTAGACTATGTAAAGTGCGCTGCCCGCATAGGTACAGCGCACTTTACGATAAGATCAGGTTCATTTCACCGGGTAGGTTCTTTCGACGAACTTCACTCCCATACTCTCCAATTCCTGCAGCACCGGTTCATAGATTTCCGGCTGCACCGGAATGTGTACCCCGGCCATGCGAATTTGGCCGCGCAGGATCAGGTTTGCGGCAATCGCCGCGGGCAGGCTGACGGTGCGCGACATCGCCGAATCGCCTTTGGGGATGCCGGTATCCACCAAGGTAGAGGTAATCCGCACCTCTTTTCTCTCATGTTTTGCAACGAATTCATGGTACAACACGATCAAGTCCAGATCGTCTTTATCCATGGAGAGCTTTTTCAGCAGCAGGGCGGCGAACATATCCATCACGTTGTTCTCATTGGGAAGCGCTTCATCGTCGAACAAACCCAGCCATTGGAATTTTTTGATTACCGTGGAATGCTTTTCCAGCCCCAGGAAGAGGGCGGTTTCTTCCTGGATGTCGTAACTATCTTCCGTACCGATGAGTTTGTGCATCAGATCGAGGTAGGTCAAACCCTTCAGATCTTCCCGGGGAGAATCGTCGAACA
>WYBG01000512.1 GCA_011526015.1 Deltaproteobacteria bacterium
CCGCCCTGGAGCGCAGCCGCCGCTGCCGCCTGCCGCATTTGGAGTACCAGGCCCTGCGCGACCTGGCCCTGCTGGCCAAACGGCGCGGCGATTCCGCGGCCCTGCAGCAGTACGCCGCCGAGGCGCGGGGGGCTTTTCAGCGCCTGTCAGAAACCCTCGGCGACGAAATTTTGCAGCGCCAGTTGCAGGAGTCGCGGGAATATGAGGAATTGGTGAAGCTGGGGGAATGAAAGTGATTGCGGAATGCGGATTCCCCGGCAGAATCGGGGCAGGGCGAATTGCGGATTGAATGAATGCAATGAACGAAAGATCAGAAAAGAACAAAGACGCTTGAAAAGTGTATATACACAACGTAGATTAAGCCATGGAATTTGAATGGGACGATAATAAGAACCGGAAGAACATAAACAAGCATGGCATTAGCTTTGAACGAGCTAAGACGATATTTGATTATGAAATTTTGAGCCGGATAGATGATCGCGGGAATTATGGGGAAACCCGGGAAATCAGTTTAGGATTGTTAGAAGGAAGAATCATCATCGTTGTTGTTCATACCGCCCGGGAGGGGAAAATAAGAATCATATCGGCGAGGAAGGCCAATAAAGAAGAAAGAGAGGTATATAATGAGTTCATCCGAAAAAACAATTGAAAAGCTTGAAACCATGCCGGATTCGGAAATTGATTATTCGGATATTCCGGCGACCGATAAAGAATTTTGGAAAACCGCAAAGGTGAAATTGCCGCAGCCCAAAAAAGCCATATCTTTACGAATAGATCAGGAAGTGTTGGACTGGTTTAAAGCGCAAGGCAAGGGGTATCAATCCCGCATGAATACGGTGCTGAAAGCATACGTCAAAGCTCAACAAGAAAAAATACGGGCTGTAAAATTAAGCCGGTAAATTTATTGGCGAACCTGGCGTTGCAATTCACTATTCCAAAATTTGTATGGACGGTGGGAGTAAACAAACCGGAAATGGGAACATGCCAAAGAAAATCTTCCTCAGCTACAGCCACGCGCAGCAGGAGTGGGTGAGAACCCGCCTGGTTCCGGTGTTGGAGGCCGGCGGGGCGGAGGTGTTGATTGATTACCGGAATTTTGGGGTGGGCATCAGCCTGCCCGGCCAGATGGACGCCGTGCAGGATAAGGCGGATGCCAGCCTGTTGGTGATTTCCCCGGATTATCTGAACAGCGCCAACTGCCGCCACGAAATGGAACGCGCCGTGGCCCGTGACCCGGATTTTCTCAAAGACCCTCCCCTCACCATTCCCCTGATCCGCGAAAAAGTGCACGGCCACCCCCATTGCCCGGATTGGCTGATAAACAATCTCCCCCTGTGGCTTGATTTGAGCGACGACCGCGCCCCCGCCCCCTGGGAGCGGTTAATGCAGGCTTGCGACGCGGATCTGGGCGTAACCGCCCCCGACTGGCTGAACGCCCGCGACGAAATTTGCCGCTGTTTAAAGCGCAGCCAGTCCGTGAATTTAGTGGTGCGGGGAAAATACATTAAATGGCGGGAGCTGCTGCGCCATATCCGGCAGGAGCGGTTTACGGATTTGGGAGAGGTGGATTTGGAGAGCGGCGCCACGGCCTCCCGGCGAGCGTTTGTGGCGGAAATGCTGAAAGCGGCCGGGGTTCCCCGGAACGTTCCCCCGGACCCGGAAGACCTGGTGGTTCTGAACAACGCCATTGCGCAGCGGTCGCAGAAAACCCGCCTGATCCTGAAGCACTTTGATTACGTAACCTTTCACCCCTACTACGACCACAACCTCTTCTCCGCCCTGCGCCATTTGATTATGGAGTCTCAAAAGTTAGTCTTGCTGGTTCACTCCAAAAAATCCTTTGCAGAGTTGCTGCCCCCGGATAACCCCCTCTCCAGCATTACCAACCTGAAAACCGTGGAATTGCAGGCAAAGCCATGACCCCCACCCCGCTGGCTAAAATTCGCCTGTTCTCCTGGCAGGATCATAAGTCCGCGTTGTGGTGGTTGGGGCTGCTTTACCGACGGCCAGTATCTCTCCGCGAGATAGCAAAAAAGCTTTCCTGGAAAGAAGCGATTCTTATCAATATCCGCTTCTGGCTACATTTTCTGCCATATCTGATTTTGATATCTATTGTTGGTCGTATCTTCCGCTTTGGCATTTTGAATACGGAAATTAGCAATGAATTAACAAGTACGGCAGAAATTTTACTTTATCATGCAAAACAAATCGCCTTTGGGATTGTCTTTGGAATTCTTGGTGGAATCGGTGGTGGAATTTTTGGAATCATACGAGAAATAAGCGGAGGGGTCACGAGAAGGCTCATTAGAAGATTTGCTTATGGAATTGCCAGTGGGATCGCCTTCGGTATCGCTGTTGGAATTACTTTTGGAAGCACCGCAGGAATAACCATTGGGATATCCGCCGTAATCGTACTCGGAATTTTATTTGGAATTACTGGAGTAATTGACAAAGGAAGTTCAGGAAAAATTACTAACACTATGGATTCCAGGACAACAGCTTCCGGTGTAATCACATTAGGAATGATCGCTGGTTTTGTTGGAGGAGTTGCTTTCGGAATAGGTGGGGGAATTGCTCTTATATTTATCTTCGGAGTCATTTTGGGATTCGTAATTCTAGCGGCTTTCATGCTCACTGGGGGGATCAAACTTGCTATCATCGTTACAATCGCTTTTGGAATTATTGTCGGGATCGGATTTGGACTTACTTTCGGAATATCTCTTGGAATCTTTGTCACAATATTTATAATCACTTTATTACTACGCCTTTACTACTATCCTTTCCATATATTATTTATATGGCCCAAAGTGCAAGAGCAATGGTATTCTTTTCACCCAGTTGCTTGGGATGGTTGGTGTGTTTTACCTTTTCCAGGATTATACCGTTTGCTTTTAGCCTACACTGAAAAGTTCGGAATGGTGGGGAAACAGGAAATTGAGCATTTGATTGCTGATTATCCCAGCCAACGGAGGGAAGCACTGAAGGTGAAAACTATTCTGATAGCGCGAGAAAGTGCCGAGGTTACAGATTTAATCCATCTAAATAAGGTTTTGACAAAACTCCCAGAGGGTGACAAAGGATTCCTTGGGCAGACGCGACGAGTGCGGGAAAATGTAGAGGAGATTTGCCGCCAGCAAATCCGCTTAAATACTATCTCCCGCGCGGTGCTCCGGGAACCTATTGCGCAACTGCTCTACACGGAGATCGAGAACTTCTGCCACCGAATCGGCGGTTTTCACGAACCATTAGTCAGTGAATTCCGCAAGGCCGCGGAAAACTGGCTGAAAATTGCCCAACGCCAGTTGGAGCAAGCCCGGGCGGTTACTACCAAAGAGCCTACCCCCCAGGTGTTCCGCGCCGGGGATCCGGTCAACCGCGAGCAGGAAGCCTTTGTGCCCCGCTATGCGGTCATGGGAGAACTGGAAAAGCAGATCATGCTCGCTACCGGCTGCCCCGGTCTGGTGGTGTACGCCCGGCGGCGGATGGGAAAATCTACTTTACTGCGCAATTTGAACGGGTTCATTCCTGGCAGCGTTCTGCCAGTATTCAACTCCATGCAGGAACCGCAGCTTTTTATTTCCCTGAAGAATTGGGCTGGTGCAATCGCCCAAAACCTGGGGAAACAGGTTCCCGGTTTCAGACCATCCGCCCAAACCCCGCAAGATTTGCCGGGATTGTTCAATTATTTGTCTGAGTGCAATACCTGGCTGGAAAAAGAAGAGAAACGTATCCTGTTGGAGATAGACGAGTATGAAAACATCGATCTGAAAATCGGGGAGAAGGTTTTCCCGCAAGATCTGCTGGCCACCATCCGGGAATCCATCCAGTCGCACCGCCGCATTACCTGGATATTTGCCGGAAGCCACGAGATCAGCGAACTGAAAAACGCTCCCTGGACATCTTACCTGGTAAGCGCCCGCACCCTGGAAGTGCCCATGTTCACCCCCGGGGAAACCCGTTTGCTGCTCACCGAGCCGCTCAAATATTCCACCCTCTGGGAAAAAGACGACCCTCGCCGCCCGCGTTTTGCCGCGGAGTTCTGGGGAGATGGGGGCATCGAGCGCATTCACAATGAAGCGGGCGGCTGGCCGCATTTGGTGCAGCTCATCGCCGAGACCATTGTGGATTTAATGAACGACGAGGATACCCGGGAGGTCAATGCCGAACTGATGGAACGCGCCCTCGACAAGGCCATCATCAGCGGGCATAACGTGCTCTATGAATTGGTGCGCCGGGAATGCGCCCTGCCCGGCGAGTGGGAATACCTCTCCGCATTTCGCAAAAGCGAATTCCAGCCCCCGCCGGGGGACAAGGCGATTTACCGTTCCCTGCGCCGCCGCCTGTTGGTAGCGGAAGAGAACGGCCGCTGGCGCCTGCGCGTGCCCCTCATGCTGCGCTGGCTGCGGCAGAGAGGGTGAGGGGATTTGAAAACCGGAAGTTTTCATCCCGACATATAAACAGGGAAGTTTATGTATTTGTCGGGATGGGATTGCCCATCCTTTACAGTTCCACTTTATCGTAAATCTCTTTCAGGGATATTTGAAATTCGATTTCCGCCAGGTTCAACATCGCATTCAGATCCTCAAACTCCTCCAACACCCATTTCCCCTGGCCGTTTTTGGAAAAATGTTCCAGGTGAACCCGGTATTGATCTACCAGAATGTATTCTTTTAACGTGGGAATGGCGCGGTAAATCTCGAACTTTTCTCCCCGGTCGTAGTTTTTCGTGGATTCGGATAACACCTCGAAAATCACCGCCGGATTGGCAACC
>WYBG01000007.1 GCA_011526015.1 Deltaproteobacteria bacterium
ATGGCAAAATGATTCAAACCCTTACATCAAACATTATTTTGCCATTCAATCATTTTGCCTTTATCGCCAGGCTCACAGTAGCCGGCCTGAAGCATTACAAGCCGGGCAAATAATTTTCTGAAAATCATACAACCCTTGACCAGGTTCCCCGGTAGGAAAATTAACATGCGTTGATCCTCCATCATTATCTCCCCTCCGTCAATCCGAATTTTTTTTTTTTT
The DNA here is from genome assembly GCA_011526015.1 of Deltaproteobacteria bacterium. Lineage (GTDB taxonomy): Bacteria > Calditrichota > Calditrichia > RBG-13-44-9 > J075 > JABWBP01. Next base: position 222 of record WYBG01000007.1, read on the forward strand.
AACCCTTGATAATCGCCTTTCTTTTTGATAAAATCAAAATAAAACGAAATGAATCAAAATTAAACGAAATCAAACTTTTGATTATAAAATACAAATCGAAAGTCACTTTTGGTTGTTGGGGCAGGGAATTCCGAAGCATACTCTGAAAACAGGGAATTCGCATCATGCTCAATGAAGAACGCCGCCAAAAATTGCAAACCATTCTGGCCGAGAAAAAGCGCGTGGTGGTGCGGGAAATGGCAACCGTGTTAGATACCTCGGAAGTCACCATTCGCAAGGACCTGGAGGCCCTGGAAAAACGCGGGGTGCTGGCCCGGGTTCACGGCGGCGCGATTTTGAAAGAGCATTCCGTCCCCGATATCGCCCTCACCGAGAAAGAACGCATCCACACCCGGGAAAAACAACGCATCGCCGAAAAAGCCGCCCAGATGATCGAAACCGGGGACGTGATTATCCTCGATTCCGGTTCCACCACCACCCAAATCGCCCGCCAGATCAAGCTCAAGAAAGGCATTAAGGTTATTACTAACGCGGTGAACATTGCCACGGAGCTGGCCGGAAGCGATAATGAGGTGATCTTAACCGGCGGTTTTCTGCGCGAAAAATCTTTTTCCCTGGTCGGCCCCATTGCCGAGGATGCCCTCCGCCATTTGAGCGCCGATAAGCTGTTCCTGGGGGTTGACGGCATCCATTTCGACTACGGTCTGACGACCCCGAATCTCATGGAGGGGCGGGTCAATCAGCTCATGATGGGAATCGCCCATGAGATCATTATGATCGCGGATTCTTCCAAATTTGGCAAAAGAAGCATGAGCGTGATCGCCCGGGTGCAGGACGTCGATAAGATCATTACCGATACAGATATTCGTGAGAAGGATTTGCTCAAGCTGAAAGAATTGGGAATTCAGGTCTTTGTAGTGTAAAACCTCCAAAGGAGCCTCGAATGGATTCCGACATTCATGGCCAAAGCCTCACCTACCGGGAAATCATCCGGCAGCAGAAGGGGTGGAACCTCGCCCTGAAAGCGCTGGAAATCCGCAAAAAAAACCTTCGAGCAATGGTAGAGCCGTTCCGCAACCGCGCCTGGATATTTTCCGGGTGCGGAACTTCTTTTTACCTGGCCCAGGCTGCCGGCGCATTATTCGAAATGCTGACCGGCATTCGTTCCCGGGCGATTCCGGCCTCGGAAATTTTGATCTTCCCGGAATTGATTTTCAACAAAAACGATGAGTACCTGTTAGTGCCGCTTTCCCGCTCCGGCACCACCACGGAAACCGTGCGCGCCGCCCAGAAAGCCCGCACCGAGTTTCATGTTCCCACCTTTGCGATTTCCTGCAATCCCCAATCACCCATGAGCGTGGAAAGCGATTTGCGGCTGGAGTTCCCCTTCGAGCCGGAGCGCAGCGTGGTAATGACCGGCTCCTTCACCACCATGTTGCTGAGCGTGCTTTACTTAGGCGAGTTGCTCGGTTCCGGCCAAACCACTCCTTCCCAAATGGAGCAAATCGGCGAGGTTAGCCATCAGCTCATGGAGGAGTACCGGGGATTGATGCGAGAAATTGCCGCGGATTCGTCTCTGGAAAAATTTGTTTTCCTGGGCCAGGGGCCGTTTTACGGAATTGCCAACGAAGCGGCGCTGAAAATGCAGGAAATGAGCCTCTCTACCGCCCTCAGCTATCACTCCCTGGAATACCGCCACGGCCCCATGTCCACCGCCGACGAACATACCCTCATCACCATCCTGCTGTGCCGGGTCGGGAATCGTTATGGAGGGCAGTTGGCCAGGGATTTAAAGCGCCTGGGAGCGAAAATCCTGGTCTTTGCCGGCGGCGATAAGGGGTCAGCCGGGATCGAGGCGGATTTTATAGTGCGGGTTCCCGGGGATTTCGGCGATCTCTTCAATCCCATGTTCTACATGCCCTTGCTGCAGATGCTGGCGTTTCATCGCGCAATCGAGAAAAATATCAATCCCGATCAGCCCAGGAACTTGACCGCGGTGGTCAAGCTGGAAATTTAAGGAAGCAGCCAATGCCGGAAAAACGCTTAGACGTAGTGGTCGTGGGGGAATTGAACATCGACCTGGTGCTCTGGAACGTGCCCATGCCGGAGTATGAAAAAGAACACCTGGCCGAAGACATGCGTTTTGCCATGGGCAGCTCTTCCGCCATTACCGCGCATAATTTATCCATGATCGGAAGCAAAGTGGGGTTCATTGGCAAGGCCGGGGAAGATACTTTCGGCGATTTTATGATCCGGGGACTGGAGCGGGGAGGGGTGGATACTTCCCGGATCATTCGCGACAGATCCCTGAAGACCGGCGCGACCATCGTGCTGGCCAACCCGCCCCAAAAAGCGCTGCTCACTTACATGGGCGCAATGGCGAATTTGACCATCGACGATATGGATTGGGACTACATCGCCCGCGCCCGCCACCTGCACTTAGGTTGTTTCTTTCTGCAAACCGGAATCCGCAAAGACCTTGCGAAACTTTTTGCCCGCGCCAAAGAAATGGGGCTGACCACCTCGCTGGATACCAACTGGGACCCCGAGGACCGATGGGGCGACGATCTGCTGCAAGCCCTAAAATATACCGATATTTTCCTCCCCAACGATGATGAAGCCCTGCGGATTGCCCGAACCGCCCAATTAGAGCGGGCGATTGAATCGCTGCAAAAAAAGGTGCGGGTGCTGGCGATCAAACGGGGCCGCGCCGGGGCGACGGTGTGGGCCGACGGGAAAGTGTACACCCACCCCGGGTTTCCGGTGGAAGTGGTGGAGACCACCGGCGCGGGGGACAGCTTCAACGCCGGTTTTTTGCACCAGTTTTTACAGGGCGGGGATTGGAGCGAGTGCCTGCGCCGGGGCAACGCCTGCGGCGCGTTGGCGGTTACCGCCCTGGGGGGAACCGGCGCGTTTACCGATCGCGAAAGCGTTCAAAAGCGGTTGAGC
>WYBG01000513.1 GCA_011526015.1 Deltaproteobacteria bacterium
AAGACGAAATCGAGATCATCAATATCCTCAATCCCGACGGAACCCTGAACGCTAACGCCGGGGAGTACGCCGAGGAAGACCGCTTTTACGCCCGCGAGCGGGTGGTGGCGGACCTGGAAACCCGCGGCCTGTTGCAGGCGGTGGAAAACCGCGAAATCGAAGTAGGGCACTCCGATCGCTCCAAAACCCCGGTGGAGCCTTACCTCTCCCGGCAGTGGTTCGTGCGCATGGGCGACGTGGAAGGCGCCCGGGGAGGCACTGAAGGGGCAAGCGGCATTGTGATGGGGCGGGGAACCGCGAAAGAGTTTCGCGCCCGGGGGCTGGCGCAGGCGGCCATGGATGCGGTAAATCCCGAATGGAAATCGCCTTCCGGCAGGAACCTGACCTTTTACCCCGACCCGGTGCGCTATCGCAACACCTATTACAACTGGCTGGCGGAAAAGCGCGACTGGTGCATCAGCCGGCAGTTGTGGTGGGGGCATCGCATTCCCATCTGGCACGGAACCGTGAAGACCGCGGATCTGCCGCGGGCGCTGGATGTTTTGGCCGGTTTTCCGGAAGATCAAATCTGGGCCTGGATAGTGGGGACTGAAGATCAAATTTTTACCCTCGGCGAAGCCCGCAGCCTTTCTCCTGCAGCCGCCGGGAGAGAGAGTTTCGAAGTGCAGGCGTGCATCCGCTACGAGGAGGGCGAGGCAAAATATGCCGCGCAGTTGGAATCCCTGGGGCTGTACCAGGACCCCGACGTGCTGGATACCTGGTTCAGCAGCGCCATCTGGCCGCACTCCACCCTGGGCTGGCCGAACCCGGAAAACGCCAGGGTCGATCCCGGCCAGTCGCCCACCGGCAGCGTAAATGGCAAACCGGATACGCTTTCCTATTATTATCCCGGCTCCTGCCTGGTCACCGGGCGGGATATTATCACCTTGTGGGTGGCGCGGATGCAGCTTACCGGCCTCTACAACCTCGGCGATGTGCCCTTTACCGACTGTTTCATCCACGCCACTATTTTGGACGGCAAGGGGGAGCGGATGAGCAAATCCAAAGGCAACGGCATCGACCCGGTAGATATTATCGAGCTCTACGGCGCGGACGCCCTGCGCTACGTGCTCTGCGACATGCAAACCGGCACCCAGGACATCCGCCTGCCGGTGCAGGCCATCTCCCCCTTCAGCGGCGAAAAGGTGGATCTCGCCGTCGCGAAGCACGGGCGCACCATTTTTACCTATATCGATCCCCAAACCGGCCAGGAGTTCGACGTGCTGGGAACCATGCCGGACATTCCCGCGGCGAAGATCATCAGCGACCGCTTCGAGATCGGCAAGAACTTCTGCAACAAGCTCTGGAACGCGGCGCGCTTCGCCATGCACAATTTGAACCAGCAGGAATTCCGCCCCCTCACATTGGAGGACCTGGCGGTGGAAGACCGCTGGATTCTCTCCCGGCTCACCAAAACCGTCGCTAACGTTACCGCCCGCCTTGCGGAATACAACCCCTCCGCCGCAATCAACGCCGCGCGGGATTTCTTCTGGGGTGAATTCTGCGACTGGTACCTGGAAATGATCAAGCCGCGCATGAACGACCCCGACAGCGGCTTTGTCGCCCGCCAGGTGCTGGCCACGGCGCTGGATCAGGCGCTGCGCTTGTTTCATCCCTTTATTCCCTTCATTACCGAGGCGATTTGGGAGCTGCTCAACGACCGCGCCCCGGCGCGGGGTATTTCCGAAGCCCTGCCTCTTTCCGGCCTGTTGATCCTCGCCTCCTGGCCCGGGCCGCGTCCCGAATGGGAAAATTCAACCCTGGAGGGTGAAATCGAGCTGATGCAAGAAGTGGTGCGCAAAATTCGCGACGTGCGCAACAAATACACCGTGCCGCATACCAAAAAAGTGGCGGTGCAGCTTAAAGCCAACGGGCAGGACGCGGAGGTGCTGCAAAAAATGGTTTCCCACATCCAGAAGATGGCCACGGTTTCCACGGTGGCCATCTCCGCTGCCGCCGCCCGCCCGAAGCTCTCCGCGGTGCAGGTGTTAGGGGATATTGAAATCTACGTGGAAGGGGTGCTGGACCGCGATAAAGAGTTGAAGCGCTTGCAAGACCAGCGCGACAACCTGGTCAAAGGCATCGCTTCCCTGGAGCAGAAGCTGCAAAACCCCAACTTTGCCAACCGCGCCCCGGCGGAGGTAGTGGAGAGCAAGCGCCAGCAGTTGCGCGACTGGCAAACCCAGCTCAATTTGATTGAAGAAAACATAATAGCGTTGGATTGAGTTATGATTTGGTGATTGAGCGATTTGGTGATTGGGTGATCTGGTGGTTGAGTGATTGAAGGATTGAAAGAATTGGGAAGAAAATGAACCGATGCGCCAAAATTGCAAATCACTCAATCACCAAATCGCCAAATTAGTCTATTACTCTAATACTCAACATACCGTCAGGAGGACCTATGGCTGCCAAACGAGATTTCAGCAATTTGACTTTTTCGCTTTATAAGAACGCCCACGAGATGAAAATGTACGAAAGCTATTACCGGGGCGGCGCCTGGGACAAAGGCA
>WYBG01000514.1 GCA_011526015.1 Deltaproteobacteria bacterium
ATCCTTTCGTCTGTCATTCCCACGAAGCTTGTCCCCGTGAATACGGGGAGTGGGAATCCATATTCTAAGCCACTTTTCTGGATTCCCGCCTTCGCGGGAATGACATTTTGCGTGAGTTTTTCAAAGGTCTAAAGTGTTACCAATTTTGCAGTCTGTAACGATTTGTAAGTTGCGTGCAATCCCGGAAGGCCGGGACGCACTCCTTAAAATGCTATTATGGAGGCTGAATCATGAAACATTTGCTCCAAAATCAAAGAAAGTTATTCCTTTCCGGCCTGCTTTTACTCGCGGGTTTCCTGCTGGCCGCCTGCGCCAAACCGGCGGAAAATTATACCATAGAAGATTTCCTGAAGGTTGAAAAGATCGACGCCCACGTTCACGCCCATGCGGACGATCCCGCCTTTTTAGAGCAAGCGAGGGCAGACAATTTCCGCCTGTTCACCATCAACGTGGATTACCCGGATTTCCCGCCCATCGAGGAACAGCAGCGCGTCGTGGTGAAATTTTTGCAAGAATACCCCGGGCGTATTGCTTACGCCTCTACCTTCCACATGGCCGGCTGGGATGACCCGGGCTGGCAGGAGCAGGTGATCCGCCATCTGGACAGCGCGTTTGCCGAGGGCGCCATCGCCGTAAAAGTATGGAAAAATATCGGGATGGATTTCCGGGATCAGGCCGGAAACCTGGTGATGATCGACGATCCGAAATTCGATCCCATTTTCGCCCATTTACAGGGTAAAAACATTCCCCTGATTGGGCACCTGGGCGAGCCGAAGAACTGCTGGCTGCCCATCGAGGAGATGACCGTCAACAACGATAAAGAGTATTTCAAAAACCATCCCCAGTACCACATGTACCTGCACCCGGAATTTCCGTCTTACGAGGACCAGATGAACGCCCGCGACCGCATGTTGGAAAAGAATAAAGAGTTGCGCTTTATGGGAGCGCACCTGGCCAGCCTGGAGTGGAGCGTGGATGAATTGGAGAAATTTTTAGAGCGTTTCCCGAAGGCGGTGGTGGATATGGCCGCCCGGATGGGGCAGGTGCAGCACCAATCGCAGCGCGACCGCGAAAAGGTGCGCAATTTCTTCATCAAATACCAGGACCGCGTTCTCTACGCCACGGACCTGACCCACTCCCCGGGCGCCGATGCGGGGCAGTTCAAACAGGAAGTGCATGAAAAATGGCTGACCGACTGGAAATACCTGAACACCGCGGAGATGATGAGCGCCCCGGAGGTTGACGGGGAATTCCAGGGGCTGGCGCTGCCCCAAAAGGTGATCGACAAAATGTACCGCATCAACTCCGAGAAGACCTTCCCGGGCGCCTTTGCGGCGCGGTAAATTACCGTGAACTGGTATCCGGGAAGGTCGCATCGGTGTTAACCCAGGCGAGATTAGCAGCGGATGTGTGTAAAAATTCCCCTCCTTATCAAGGCGGGGAATTTTTCAACTTTTTTCCGCAGGGTGTGCTCAGGTTTACGCCTATGCGGAGCGCCGGGAGAACGACGCAGGGGTGGTCTAAAACGACATCAAACAGCGGAGACTGCAATGAAATACAAAACGATGATGTTCGATATACTTTTTGCTATCACCCTGGCACTGGTGATAATTGCCTGCCAGGGCGGCCCCAAACCGGTTGCGCAGCTTGCCGGGAAAAATATCCGCATCGGATTCAATCATTTTTTACACGGACAGGTCACCGCCCGGTTCGATGGTAAGGAAATCCTCCTGGCGGATTACACCCCTTCCGAATTCGTCACCGTGGACGGCAACGACCTCACCGATTTTGTGTTTACCGGCCAGCAGGAAACCCCCCTCACGGATAATATCGGCAGCGCGAGACAACTGACCGTGACCGGCGAGGCCGGCAATTTGCGCAAAGAAGTCTCCGTGACGATGTATGATGAATTTCCGGGCATGGCGGTATTCCGGGTCGTTTATACCAACACTGGCCAGGAGGATATCCAAATCGACCGCTGGGTAAATAACCATTACCGGATCAAGGCGATGCCAACTGCCGAAGATGAAGCAGCGTTCTGGTCCTACCAGGGCGGTTCTTACGACAGCCGCCCGGATTGGGTGCTGCCCCTCCGCCCCGGCTTCACCCAGGAAAATTATATGGGCATGAACGCCAGCGATTACGGCGGCGGCACCCCGGTGGTGGACGTCTGGCGGCGTGATGCCGGCATTGGCGTCGGCCACCTGGAAATGGCCCCGAAGCTGGTCTCCCTGCCGGTTACCGTGGCCGCCGCGCCCGAAGAGACCTTTGCAACCGCGGGGGTGGAATACAAGGCCAACCGGATGCTCAAACCGGGCGAGAGCCTGGCCACTTTCAGCACGTTTGTGTCCATGCACCGGGGGGATTATTTCCATACCCTGGCGGAATACCGCCGCTTCATGGAAAAACAGGGAATTCACCCGGCGGAATATCCCGAGACCGCCTACGAACCGGCCTGGTGCGCCTGGGGCTACGAACGCAATTTCACCATGGAGCAGATTTACAACACCCTTCCGAAAGTGAAAGAGCTGGGCTACCAATGGGCGGTGTTAGACGACGGCTGGCAAACCGCAGAAGGGGATTGGCATCTGGTAAAAACCAAGTATCCCCGCGGCGATCAAGACATGCAGGAATTTACCCGCGCCATCCACCAGGCCGGGATAAAACCGGGTTTGTGGTGGGCGCCGCTGGCGGTGGACCCCGGCACCGATCTGATCCGGGAGCACCCTGAATATCTCCTGCTGAACGCCGATGGCTCCCAACAGAAAATCAGTTGGTGGGACGCCTACTACCTGTGCCCGGCTTACCCCCCGGTTCAGGAATACACTAAGAAGTTAGTGGAAAAGATTATGAAAACCTGGGATTACGACGGGCTGAAAATCGATGGGCAGCACTTGAACGGCGCCCCGCCTTGCTACAATCCCGCTCACAACCATGCCTACCCGGAAGAATCCTGCGAAAAAGTGCCGGAATTTTTCAAGGTGATTTACCAAACCGCGCTGAGCATCAAACCGCAGGCGGTGGTGCAGATTTGCCCCTGCGGAACCGCTTACGCTTTTCACACCATGCCCTTCATGAACCAGCCGGTAGCCTCCGATCCTACCAGTTCCTGGCAAATTCGCCTGAAAGGAAAAACTCTCAAGGCATTGATGGGCGCTTCCGTTCCCTACTACGGCGACCACGTGGAGCTGAGCGACGGCAAGGATGATTTTGCTTCCACGGTGGGCATTGGCGGGGTGGTGGGAACCAAGTTCACCTGGCCGGTGGGCGCTAAAAAAGATTCGGAAGTGGATTTGACTCCCGAAAAAGAACCGCTCTGGCAGAAATGGACCGCCATCTACCTCGACAAAATGCTCTCCAAAGGCATTTACCGCGGGGAGTTGTACGACCTCGGTTTTGATCGCCCGGAAACCCACGCGATCGAGAAAGACGGGAAGATGTATTACGCCTTCTACGCCGGTACCTACCAGGGAACCGTGCAATTGCGCGGCCTGGAAAAAAAAACCTACAACGTTTATGATTACGTGAATGAAAAGGACTACGGCGTTGTAACCGGCCCAACCGCGCAGATCCCGGTCGAATTCACCCGCTATTTACTCCTGGAGGCCGCGCCGCAGTAAGTTGCCCGGAGCGCCAGGGGAAAAGAATTGGGTAGTCCTAAACAATTAATGCTACTGTGTATTGTCGACCGGCAGGGATGCCGGTCGCACAGTGCGACAAGCATCCCTGCTTGTCGCTAACCCGCATTACCTTTTTAGCACTACCAAGAATTGAACAGGAGATTACAGAGAAAACGAGTTATTAGAATAGAACCTCTCTGTTTCCTCCGTTGCCTTCTGTTGCGGGTGCCTGACTTCGGCAAGGATTTTCGGAGTCTTTGAGGTCTCTGACCCTTTTGCGGGAGTATGCAATGAAACACTTTATCTTAGGATGCGGGTTGATTATCATGGGCACTGCAAATTGGCAACATACACAAAATTTATCCCCCGGCGAGCCGCAATCCGTTCCCCTCATCGTCAAAAAGACCGCGGAGTTTGCCATTGCCGGCGACGGGAAAAATGCCAACTGGTCAAGAACCGGCTGGGTAAGCATCCCGCAGCGGAAAACTTTCGGCGACTCTTTTGAAACCCGCGTAAAAGTGCTCTATTCCGAAAGCGGCCTCTATTTCCTGTTCCATTGCCAGGATAAAAAACTGACTGCCAGCATGGGGGCCGATTTCCTGGACTTGTGGAAAGAAGACGTGGTGGAGGTTTTCCTCTGGCCGGATGAGGGCTTCCCGGCCTACTTCGAATATGAATTATCGCCCCTGAATTATGAGCTGCCTCTCCTGGTTCCCAACAACAAAGGCGATTTTTTAGGCTGGCGACCCTGGCATTACGAGGGCGACCGGAAAATTCTCCATGCCACCAGCGCGGAGGGCGGGGAGAAAAAAAGCGGGGCGGAGATCAGCGCCTGGATCGCAGAATTTTTCATTCCCTACAAATTGTTGAAACCGCTCGGCAACCTGCCACCGGTCTCCGGGACTCGCTGGCGCGCCAATCTCTATCGCTGCGACTACGACCGCGGCCAGATGGCCTACTGGGCCTGGCAGCCCATCGAAGTGCGCTTTCACGAGTACCAGAAGTTCGGGACCTTTCTGTTCGAGTGAAAAAAGTGTGTAAATGAAGACCTCAAAGGTTTCCGAAACCTTTGAGGTCTTGACCGTACTGCAAAAGAGGAATCCGGCCCCATGAACCCCCAATACCTCACAAGTGTCAAGCTAAAGAGAGCAGAGGTTGAAATTCCCCTCCTTATCAAGGCGGGGAATTTAATCCGAATTCCTCTTAGCTTGTTGTCTATACCCAAATACCAGCTTCTATCAGCAGCGTTTGCTGTTTCCCTCCTATTGATCCTCCCTTGTCTTGCCCAGGCGCCAAACCCGGAAGCTCCTTCGCAAAACTGGACCCACTTCGTGCGCATCGCCGGGCACGGATTGAATATCAACAATGTGGATCAAATCATTAAAAGCGCCACGGAAACCCATGTTTTCGGCATCGAAACCGACAACAGCCTGACCGGTTACTACGAGAGTTTCCTCAATCCCGCCGAAAAACTACAGGCGATGAAAGTAATGGCGGAAAAAGCCCACGCTACGGGCAACAAAGTGTTTATTTACACCGAGGGTCTGGAGACGATTACCGATAACGCCGACCAGAAAGAACATATCTTTTTCAAGGATCATCCCGACTGGGTGCAGCGCGACATCACCGGGCGCCCGGCAGTGTTCGGCGGCGGCGATGCCTTCTGGATCGACGAAGGCGATGAGGACGTCTGGATCACCCCCTACGCGATGGAATGGCGGGAAATCTTCATGGAGCGCATCCGCCAGATTGCCGCCACCGGCATGGACGGGGTGTTTGTGGATATTCCCTACTGGATGACCCACTTTGACGGCTGGGAAGACACCTGGGCCAGCTTCGATAATTACACCCTGGCGGCGTTTAAAGCGGCGAGCGGGTTGAACGCCAAAACTGATATTCGCCTAGGCGATTTCAACGATCCCAACTTCATCAAATGGGTGGATTTCCGCATCCGCACCCTCACGGAGTTTATGAAAGAAGTGGCGGAAAACGGCCGCGCGGCCAACCCGGATTTTATCACCGTTGCGGAAATTTATCCCGGCATCGAGGAATCCGCGGTGCGGGTGGGCGCGGATGTCTATGAAATGTACCAGGTGGTGGACGTGGTGGCCCACGAATACAGCGTTGGCGGCTACAAATCCGCGGACCGCCAACCGGCCGACTGGTTCGCGTTTATGGCCGGCATGTATTCCTTCCGCGCTTTTGCCGAAGGCAAAGCCTCCTGGATGCTCACCTATTCCTGGGAAAATCACGAAAAAATCAAACCCGCCGAGGCCATGGAAAACCTGATGATGTCGCAGCTAATGGCCGGAACCAACTGCTGGGACGCCGCCAACCACGTGATGTCCGGCTCCAACGATTACGAAGCGCGCCAGCGGATTTTCCAATGGATCAGCGAGCACGAAAAAATCTTTTACCTCCCACGCCAGCCGATCAAACCGGTCGGGGTGTATTTTTCCCAGAAAACCCGCAACTATTTTGCGGATGAGTTTGTCCCCGCCTATCGCGGCGTTATGTATTTGCTGCTGCAAGCGCACCTGGAATTTCAGATCGTTACTCCCCGCACCCTGCGAGATTTTAGCGGAGAAGTGCTCATTCTGCCCGATGTGAAATGCCTGGACGATGAAGAACTGGCGCAATTGAAAACCTTTGTGGAATCCGGCAACAGTTTAATCCTCACCGGGGAAAGCGGGGCGTATGATTACCTGAGGCAGCGCCGGGCGGAGAATCCCCTCCACAAAATGCTGGGCATTCGGGATGGCGGGACAAAGGCGTTTTTCACTTCCGGAAAGAAATTTATCTATCACCCGGCCTGTTTCGGAAAAACCTACTACGAAGCGGTAAAGAAGGATTTTGACGGAGTGGCGCTTAGCGGGAAATATGAAGGCGCTACATTCGATCAACTCAAAAATGATTTTGTGCGGGAAATTAGCGGAGATTTACAATTTCACCCGGCGGTGGAAGTAATTGCCTCGCCGTTCGTCTCCACCCAGATTTCCGCAGTTAACGGCAACCCCCACGTCTTCATCGCCAATTTTAAAGGGTTGAAAGCGAAAGAAAACGCCAGCCAGCTTCCGGAAAAAAAAGTGAAAATCACCTTTCCGGCGGAAAAAACCGGCCAGGTTTACGCGCTGGAGTTTATGGGCGCGGTGCAAAAAATCAAAGCAACCTGGAAAGACGGCAAACTAACCTGCCTAATCCCGGAAATCCGGCGGGGGATGGTGGTGTGGTGCGAGTAAAACCGGAGCGTCAAACTTCAGATAATGCCATTTGGCACCTCGGTTGTATTCCATAAGCTGTTCAGATCGAACTCGCTCCAGAACTCTGTTTTGGAGCGCAATAACAGACGAAACTGAGTTTCGTCTGTTAGCCCGTTGCTAAACAGAGTTTAGCAACGAGTAGGATATACTCAAAGTGCCCAATGGCACTATAGAAGTTTGACAAAGCAAATAAATCGAGAGTTCAACCATGAAAAAACAGTTACTTTTTATCCTGATTTCTCTCTTTGTATTCAGCACAACGTTGTTCCCGGAATCGTCTTTTGAGAATCCCCGCGCAGGTATCGTGATCAGCAAAACCAGTTTTCAGCAGCACTGGGGGGTAACGCAGATGGCGGCGCATGGTTGGGCGGCGGCGGTTAATTTAGCCGGGATTCCTTATGACTGCCTCTTTTTAGAGGATTTGCCTGCCATCAAGAATCTTGCGGAATATGATCTGCTGATTTTCGGGCAGTGCGGATATGTGGAGGATGATCTCTACAAAAAATTAATTCCGGCGCTCACCCAATATCTTTC